>NZ_JBFBGK010000097.1:0-32559 GCF_040684615.1 Streptomyces sp. NPDC089919 | reverse complement strand
AAGCGGTCATGTGATCGACCCACATGTCTTCCTGCTCTTCGTGTTCCCATTCTTGTATGCCGTCACCCGCGCGCTCGACGCCTTCGGGCGCCTGGACGGCGCCTTCAACAACGCCGGCTGGGGGGCCGTGGGGCCGGTCCTGCACGAGACCGAGGACGCGGTCTTCGACCGCATCATGGACGTCAACGTGCGGGGCGTGTGGAACTGTCTCAAACACCAGCTCCCGGCGATGCTGGGGGGCGGCCGCGGCGGCGCCGTGGTCAACACCTCCAGCACCGCCGGGCTGTTCGCCACCGGCGCGGTCTCCCCGTACGTGGCTGCCAAGCACGCCGTGCTCGGCCTGACCCGGTCCGCGGCGGCCGAGTACGGCCGGCACGGCATCCGGATCAACGCCCTGATGGTCGGCGCCACCCGCACCGAGCTCATGGAGGGCGCCGTGGCCCAGTTCCCCGCACTGGAACAGGCCGCGGTGGCCCGGGCCGTCCAGCCCCGGATGGCGGAGCCGGTCGAGGTGGCCCGGGCCGCGGCCTGGCTGCTGAGCGATCAGGCGTCGTTCGTCACCGGGGGAGCGGTCCCGGTCGACGGCGGCTGCAGCGCGGTCTGACGCGGGGCCAGCCCGCGCAGCACCAGCTCCCAGATCCGGGCCAGTTGGGCCACCGGCCGGCCGTCGGGCTGCCCCTGACGGCCGGCCCCGGCCCGCAGGTCCGACTCCACGCCCCGCACCAGGTGCGCGGCGAGCGCGGTCAGCGCCGTACAGCCGCTGACCGCCTCCGCGGCGCCCCGGCCGGCGTGCAGCCGCTCCCGGACCACCGGCAGCCAGGCGGAGGTCCAGTCCGGGGCCGCGCCCGGCTGCTCGCGGCTGAGCCGGGCCGCGGCCCGTACGACGTCCTCGCGCTCCATCAGGGCGGCGAGCGCCAGGGTCAGCGACACCACGGTCTGCACCGGCGGTTCCCGCCGCGCCAGGACCTGGCGCACCGCGGCCGAGGTGGCGGCGTGGCCCTCCTGCCGCACCACCGCCGCCAGTTCCTCCTTGTTGGGGAAGTGGAAGGTCAGGGCCCCCATGGAGATGCCGGCGGATCTGGTGATCCGGGCCAGTGACGACCCCGCGTACCCGTTGAGGTCGAACTCCCGGGCGGCGGCGGTGACCAGGACCCGACGCGTGCGGGCGGCCCTCTCTTGCATCACTGCATGTTCCCTTCCCTGACGGCATGCTCGACGCCGGTTGCTGTCCATCCGACGTTAGTCATCGCACACCTGCTGCCGTTCAAAAAAAAAGAGAACTATTATTTAGTCACGCTCGAGGGCGCGCGGCAGGGGTGCGTCCTCGCTCCGGACCGGAGTATGAGGGGGAGCAGATGACACAGGTGATGATCCGCGTGCTGGTCGTCGAGGACGACGCCGACGAGGCGGAGGCGAGGGTGCGCGACCTGCGCCGGCAGGGGTACGCGGCGAGCAGCGTGGACACCGGGGCCAAGGCCCTGCGCACCCATCAGCACTCCGACCTGGTCCTGCTCGACCTGGACCTGCCCGACATCGACGGCCTGGAGGTGTGCAAGTCCATCCGCGAGGCGGGCGACAAGCCCATCATCTCGGTGACCGCCCGGGACACAGAGATGGACCGGGTGCTGGCCCTGAAGGCCGGCGCGGACGACTGCGTGGTGACCTCGTGCGGCTCGCGCGAGATGGCCGCCCGGATCGAGGCCGTGCTGCGCCGGGCGCTGCCGCGGCCGGAGCCGGCCCGGACCATCTCGCTGGAGCCGCTGCGCATCGACCTCTTAACCAGGGAGGTCAGGGTCCGCGGCCAGGAGGTCAACCTGACCGCCAAGGAGTTCGAGCTGCTGCACATGCTGGCCGCCAACCCCGCGGGCGTGGTCTCCCGCAAGGAGCTGATGGCCCGGGTCTGGGACACCAGCTGGGCCGACTCCAGCCGCACCATCGACACCCACGTCAGCAGCCTGCGCGCCAAGCTGGGCGCCGCGACCTGGATCATCACGGTCCGCGGCGTCGGCTACCGCATGGGCCGTGGCTGAGCGCGCACGCACACGGCCCCCGAGGACCACGGGTCAGGAATCTGAACCCGTCGGTCACTCAGGGGCCGTGTCCGCGTGCGGTACGCCGCCGCGTACGTCCGGCCGTACGACCGGACGTACCCGTCGGGGTGGATCAGGCCGGGCCCGAGCCGGGCCGCTTGGCGGGGAAGGCGTGCGAGCGGGCCAGCACCACCACGGCGAACACCGGGACCAGGAGCAGCAGCACGCTCCAGGGGAAGGAGGTCGGGCTCAGCGAGTCCAGCAGGATGCCGCCGACCGCGCCGCCGCCCGCCATGAAGGAGTTCCAGGTGGTGACGAGCAGCGCCTGGCCCCGGTCGCCGCCCGCGTCGGTGACCGCGGTCTGCAGCAGGGTGGCGACGCCGCCCCAGCCCAGGCCCCACAGGATCATCGCGCCGTAGACGATGACCGCGCTGTCGGACAGCAGGGCCAGCAGCACGGCCGCCACGATGAAGAGCGCCGTGGAGCCGACGGTCAGCGCCCGCAGCCGCCGGTCGACCATCGCACCGGTGATGAAGATGCTCACCATCGAGGCGATGCCGAAGACCAGCAGGATGACGTCGCGCTGGCCGCCCATGTCGATCTCGTCGAGGAAGGTGGCGATGTAGGTGTAGAGGATGTTGTGGGCCAGCACGTACGCGGCGACGACGAACAGCACCGCCACCACGCCCGGCAGCTTCAGGGCCTTGAGGATCGGCTCCCGGCTCTCGGGCCGCTGACCCGGCGCGTCCGGCACGGACGCCAGGATCCACACCACCAGCAGCACGGAGACCACGGTCACCAGACCGAAGGTCAGCCGCCAGCCGAAGAGCCCGCCGAGGAACGTGCCCACCGGGATGCCCAGCGACAGCGCGAGCGGGATGCCGGCCATGGTGATGGCGATGGCCCGCCCTTGGAGGTGCGGGGGCGCCAGCCGGCGCGCGTAGCCGACCAGCTCGGCCCACACGGCCGCGGCCGCGATGCCCGCGAGCATGCGGAAGCCCATGGTCAGCGGGTAGTTGGAGGAGACGGCGGTGACCAGGTTGGCGACGGCGAAGGTCACCACGGCGAGCAGCAGCAGCTTGCGCCGCCGCCAGCCCGCCGTGGCCACGGACAGGGGGATCGCCGAGAGACCGGTCGCGATGGCGTAGATGGTCAGGGACTGCCCCGCCGCGGACTCGCTGACGGAGAGGTCCTTGGCCATCTCGGGCAGCACGCCCGCGGGCAGCGCCTCGGTGAGGATGCCCATGAACGCGGCGGTGGCCAGGGCCAGCAGCGGGGACCAGGGAAGCTTCTGCTCCTTGGCGCCGTTGGCCCCGACGGGGGAGGGGGAGGGTGAAGTGGGCGTCTCAGTCTGGGAAGTTGTCATGGCCTGTATGCTCAAACCCTTACATAAGTGTGAAGGTCAAGACGGTCTGATGTGAGGTGGGTCACATGCGAATCGGACAGTTGTCGGAGCGCACCGGGACGTCCCGCAGGCTGCTGCGCTACTACGAGGAACAGGGCCTGATCAGCTCCGGCCGCTCACTGAACGGCTACCGCGAGTACGCCGAGGCGTGCGTGGACCGCGTCCTGCAGGTCCGGGGACTGCTCGACGCCGGACTGCCGACCCGGATCATCCGGCAGGTCCTGCCCTGCCTGGACGCGCCCCGGGCCATCCACTTCTCCGGCGCCACCGCGGAGACCATCGCGACCCTGGAGCACGAACGCGACCGGATGACCGAGCGCATCCGCTGCCTGGTCCGCAACCGCGACGCGATCTCCGGCTACCTCGACGCGGTCCGCGACCCTCAGCCGGCGGCGGACGCCGGGGCGAAGGCCGCGAAGCCGGCCGAGGCCGCCCTCTCGACGGCGGGCGCGTAGGCGATCTCGTTGGACAGCACCACGCCGTGGCTCTCGAGGTGGAAGGTCACCCGGTCGCCGTCGGCGATCCGGAAGCCGTCGTGCCAGCTGGCCTTGTCCGAGCCCAGCAGCAGGTAGTTGACCAGCCCCGGCCGGCGCATCGCCGGGTACGAGAAGAGGTTGTCCACCATGTCCGGCACCCGCTGGAAGATCGCGTCCCCGCCGCAGGCGAAGTCGCCCTTCCAGGCCGTGGCCCCCGCGCGCTCGATGACGATCCGCCCGGTGACGGTGGCCGGCGGCTCGCCGAGGAAGAGCCAGGGCGTCATGGACGTGTCGCACAGCTTGGCGTACGGCGTCCAGCCCCACGGGTTCTGCTGGTGCAGCCCGATGTCGTTGAGGTCGTTGGCGAAGGTGTAGCCGGCGTAGTGCGGGACGCCCTCGTCGTCGTTCACGAAGACCAGCGCCACCTCCGGCTCCTCCAGCAGCGCCACCGAGGAGGCCGGCACGGTCAGCGGCTCGCCCTGGGTCTTGAGCCACGAACCGAAGCCCTTGATCAGCCAGTTCGGCGCGTGGAAGGGCTCGTCCGGGGCCGGCGGCGCGGGGAACTTGGAACGGTGGGTGCCCATGAAGCCGGTCACCAGCGCGTTGTTGCTGCCGGTGGGCAGCAGCGGCGGCAGGAAGCGCAGCTCCGGGTCCTCGGCGTCGACCTCGACCGTCTCCGCCGTGGCGGCCAGCGCGTCGCGCACCGCCTGCGGGCCGCCGCCCGCCAGGAACAGCTCGCGCAGCCGCCCCTCGGTCACCCGGTACAGGGTCTGGCGCTCGCCGGCAACCGGCAGGTCCAGGCCCGCGTAGCGCAGGCCCTGGTACTCGCATTCGAAGAGGATGGACATGGCGGTCAGGGACCTCCTGGGATCGGGGGACGGACGCGCGCCCGGGGCGCGCGGGGGAGTGGTCACGGCCGCACCATCGCGGCGGGCCGGCCGGACAGCGGAGCGGTGAGGTCGAGGAGGACCTCGGCGATGCGGTCGAGCGAGGTTCTGATCCAGGGCAGTTCGAGGGGGGCCGGGGCGGTCAGCGCGGCCTGCCGCTGCTCGTCGCCCTCGCCGTACAGCCGGCTGGTGGCCAGCCGGATCCGCAGCGAGCGGGCGCACTCGCCGAAGGCGCTGCCCGGCAGCAGGCCCACGCCGTACCGGTCGGCGAACAGCGCGGCCAGCTCCGCGCCGCCCCGCACGCCGTACGCCCCCGCCAGGCCCTCGCGCAGCGGCTCGAAGTCGGGGTAGAGGTAGGAGGTGGCCCGCACCGGCGCCAGCTCCGCGCCGGTGGCCGCCACGTACGAGGCCACCTCGCGCACCACCGTGCCGTGCAGCCGGACCGAGGCCGCCACGTGCGCGGCCACCTCCGGCGGCTCACCGAAGGCGTAGGCCGCCGCGGCCTGCACGGGCGCCGCGGTGCTGGACCACAGCTGGCTGGCCACCCCCGTCAGGCGGGTGTGCAGCTCCCGGCCCGAGCGGCCCTCCGGCAGCCGGGCCACGCCCATCCGCCAGCCGCCCAGCGCCAGGTTCTTGGTCAGCCCGGTGGTCACCACCGTCCGCTCGGGGGCGAACTGCGCGGGCGAGAGCGCCCGGTCGGCCGGGTCGAAGGCCAGGTCGCAGTAGATCTCGTCGGAGATCACCACCAGGTCCAGCTCCCGGGCCGTCTCCGCCAGCGCCCGCACCGTGGCCGGCCGGGCGATCGTGCCGGTCGGGTTGTCCGGCAGCGTCACCACCACGCACCGCGGGTCCTGCCCGGCCGCCCGGGCCAGCACCACCGCCTCGCGCAGCGCCTCGGGGTCGGGCACCCCGCCCTCACCCGGCCGGGTGCGCACCGGGATCGCCCGGCCGCCGGCCAGCCGGGCCTGCGCGGCGTAACTGACCCAGCTCGGCACCGGCACCACCACGTCCCCGCCGACCGCCAGCAGCAGCGCGAACAGCAGCGGCTTGCTGCCCGGTCCGCACACCACCAGCTCCGGGTCGACGGGCAGCCCCCGCCGCCCCCAGTAGCCGGCCGCCGCGGCCCGCAGCTCGAGGCTGCCGGTCACCGGCCCGTACGCGTTGCGGCCGGCCGCCGCCGACAACTGCTCCTTGAGCTGCGGCAGCACCGGCAGCCCGACCTCGCCGCTGGCGAGGAACAGGACCCGCTCGCCGGCGGCGCGGCGGCGTTCCAGCTCCTCGTCGGCGGCGAGCGTCGCCGACATGGTCACCGGCGCGGGTGCGGGCATCAGGGGCTCCTCGTCGAAAAACGTGGGGTGGGTGAGATGGATGGGACGTGTGGGCCGCCAGAGGCGTTAACGGCGTTAACGCCGTTAACGCCGGCGGCCGAAGCCGGGGGGTGACGGGGGAGGACACCCCCCGGCGGCCATGACCGGGGGGAGGGGTCACCCCCCGGAGTAGGTCTCCCGGAGCTCGACCTTGCGGACCTTGCCGGTGAGGGTCTTCGGCAGCGCCTCGACCACCTCCAGCCGCTCCGGGAAGAAACGAGGGTCCTGGCCCGCCGCACGCAGGTGCTCGCGCAGCTCGGCCAGCGTCGGGTGCCGGCGGCCGGTCGGCACCGCCACCGCCAGGATCGGGTCGTCGACCGTGCCGTTGGGACCCAGCAGCGTCGCCTCGGCCACCTTCGGGTGCCGCGAGATGATCGCCTCCAGCTCCGCCATCGGCACCACGATCCCGTCACGCAGGACCGTGTCCTTGGAACGGCCCAGGATGCGGATGCCGCCCCGGCCGTCCTCCCGCGCCACGTCCCCGGTGTCGAACCAGCCGTCGACCGTCAGCTCCGAGTCGAAGGCGTCCTGCTGCTTGTAGTAGCCCAGCGCCTGCGACGCGCCGCGCGCCCGCAGCCGGCCCACCGGGGCCCGCTTGGAGGGGTCGTGGCACAGGTCGATGCGGATCTCCATCGAGTCGATCGGCCGCCCGTGGCTGTGCGCCGCCCAGTCCTGGTTGTAGTCCAGCCGGCTGATGGTGACCGGCCCGAACTCCGACATGCCCCACACCGAGTACGTCCGGGCGCCGAAGGTCTGCCGCAGCTCGTCCACCAACTGCTGGAGCACCGGCGCGGCGCCGGTGACCGTGTGCCGCAGGCTCGAGACGTCGTGCGGGTCGATCTGCTGCGCCCGCGCCACCCCGGTCAGCGTCGGCGGCGGCCCGTACAGCAGGGTCGCCCCGTACCGCTCGACCAGGTCCAGCAGGCCGTTGAAGTCCGGCCCGTCCTGGAAGGCGACCGTGCCGCCGAGCATCACGCCCGCCAGCACGCCCTGGCCGAAGCCCGAGTAGTGCACCAGCGGGGTGGTGACCGCCACCACCAGGTCGTCGCGGAGCAGGAAGGTGTCCACGTAGCCGCGCACACCCGAGTGGACGGTGTTCTGGCTGTGCACCACGCCCTTGGAGAAGCCCGTGGTGCCCGAGGTGAAGAGCACCACGAACGGCTCGTCGGGCCGCAGCTGACGCCCCTCCAGGTCACTGGAGCGCAGTTTCTCCCAGTGCTCGTCCACGAAGTGGTCGTGGAAGTCGACCGCACCGTCCGGCGCGTGCCCGCCGACCACCACCACGTGCTCCAGCGGCAGCTCCGACTGGAGCGAGGCCACCGTCTCGGCGAGCGGGTACCCCTCCCAGTCCGGGACCGTCACGCACACCCGCGCCTCGGTCAGCGACAGCCGGTGCCGCAGCTCCTCCTCCTGGCAGACCGGCGCGATCGGGCAGATCACCGCGCCCACCGCCATGCAGGCGAACATCAGCGGGACCATCTCCCACCGGTTGGGCAGCTGCACGGCGACCACGTCCCCGCGCTCCACGCCCAGCTCCAGCAGCGCCCCGGCGAACCGGTCCGTCAGCCGCGCCAGTTCGGCGTAGTCCAGGGTGTCGGTGCGGGCCTCCTCCAGCCGCCGGCCGGCGATCGCCAGCTTCCGCGGCCGCTCCCGCGCCTGCCGGCGCAGGTCGTCCAGGAAGGTCTCGTCCCGCCACCAGCCGCGCCGCCGGTACTCGGCCATCCGGTCCGCGGCGGCGGAGGCGGACAGGATCGCGGAGGTCGTCGACGGGCTCATCGGCGTTCCTCGCGGCGGATCGCCAGCAGCTCCGGCAGCGGATCGCCGGCGCTCGCCGCGGCGATCTCCAGCAGGTCCCGGGTGTTGCGCCGGACCCGGTCGCCGACCCAGTCGAAGACCCACGCCTTGCGGGCCTCGGCGGCCAGCTCGAACGGCACGGTCCGGGTGACGGCCAGCGCCGCCGAGGCGGCCCCGCCGATGTTCGCGATCACCCCGGGCACCAGCGTGGCGCCCGCCGCCCGGGCCTTCTCCTTCGCCTCCGCGTCGGAGCTCAGGTTGCCGCCCTCGACCACCAGGTAGGCGCGCAGCCGGTGCACGTTCTCCGCGTTCAGCGCGTTCTTCTGCGCCGCCAGGATCAGCAGGTCCGCGTCCACGTCCAGCCAGGCGTCCGGACCGGAGTCCAGGCGCACCTCCGCCGGCAGCCGCGAGCGGTCGATCCGCCCGAACTCGTCGGTGATCGCCACCAGGTCGGCCACCGGCAGCCGCTCGGCGCTGATGGTGCCCTCGACGTCCGCGACACCCACGATCACGTGACCGCGGTCCTCGAGGAACCGGGCCACCGCGCGGCCCACCGCGCCGAAGCCCTGCACCACGACCCGCGCCGACTCGGTGCGCCCGCTCTCCTCCAGGGCGGTGACCGCGGCCACCCCGACCCCGTGACCGGTGCAGTCGATCAGCGGCTCGTAGTAGGTGCGCCAGTCGATCGGCATGTCCGGGGCGCCCAGCCGAAAGCGCGGGTCGTACCCGGCCTCCTGGAAGAAGACGGCCCGGTCGGCCGGGGTGACGCCCATGTCGATGCCCAGGTGGATGCCGCCGTGCAGGAGCGGCTTGACCGTCCGGCCGAAGGTCTTGAAGGTCTCCTCGCGGTCGCTGCCGTCCGAGACGATGCCGGCCTTCGCGCCGCCGATGCGCAGCCCGGCCAGGGTGAACTTGTGCGTCATGTCGCGGGCCAGCCCGGCCACCTCGGCCTCGGTGACCCCGGTGGTCATCCGGGTGCCGCCCATCGCCAGGCCGTCGTACAGGGAGTCGACGACCACCCAGCCCTTGATCGCGCCGCCGCTCCCGTTCAGATGGACCGCGAAGGCCGGGTCCTGCGGGATGTCCAGATCGCTCATTACGAAGTCCTCGGATACGTAGGGGAAGTCACGGGGGTACGTCGGGACGCCGGACGGGGCGCGGACGTCACTGGTAGAGCTGGGCGAAGCCGCGCAGGATCTCCAGGCCGTCGCTGCGGAACTCCAGGTGCGCCTGGGCGCCGAGGATCCGGCCGTCGTCGGAGCGCAGGAACTCCACCGGCGCGTGCTCGGAGCGCCCGATGGACCGGAAGCCCGCCGGGGCCTCCTGGAGGTAGAGGGTGTGCCGGTGGAAGACGGTCACCGTCGGCTTCACGTAGGTGAAGAGCGGCTCCTCCTTGTCGACCTGCACCTCGTAGCCGCCGACCCGCTGGGGCCCCTCGGCCAGCTGCCCGCCCGCCGACACCGCCAGGATCTGCATGCCGCCGCAGATGCCGAAGACCGGTACCTCCGACGTCATGACCAGGTCGATCAGCGGCTTGTAGTACTCGCGGTCGAAGGCCCGGACCTTGGTGCCGCTCAGCACGATCGCCTGGTAGCGGCCGCCCAGCGAGGCGGGCACGGACGCCGCGTCGACCGTGTCGGTCTGGGAGCCCAGCTCCTCGAAGCGCCCGCGCAGCTGCTTGAGGGACAAGGTCCCGTTGTTGACGACTAGCACTCGGGATTGCGCCACGTTTCTGGCCTCTCAGGATCGCGTGATGACGGTGCCGGTACGGGCGGCGAGCAGGTCGGTGACGGGCGCGCTGCCGATGACGACCCGCGCCACGCCCGCCTCCAGCGCCTCGCCGGCGGCCCGCAGCTTCTTGCGCATGCCGCCGGTGGCGCCCTTGTCGCGGAAGGCCGCGGCCGCCTCGGCGTCGATCGCCGGGACCGGCTCCCCGTCGATCAGCAGGTGTGCCACGTCCGTGACGAGCACCAGGTCGGTGGCGCCGGTGGCGCCGGCGATGGCCGCCGCCGCCCGGTCGGCGTCGGTGTTGACCTCCTTGCCGGCGTCGTTCTGCGCCAGCGGGGTCACCAGGTACGCGTGGCCCGGCTGGAGGTTCTTGAGCGCCCCCGGGTCCACCCCGGTGATCGGGCCGACCAGGTTCTCCAGCTCGACCAGCTGCTTGCCCTGCCACCACCAGCGCTCGCCGGCGCCGGCCCGGACCAGGCCGTCGCTGCCCAGCAGCCGCTCGCAGGTGATGCCCCGCTGCTCCAGCCGGGACATGACGTCCTCGGCCATCACCACGCTGACCGTCTTGATGTCCTCGATCACCGCGGGCGTGGTCCAGCGGCTCTGGTTGCCGTAGCGGTCCCGCAGGATCGCCGAGGGCTCGCTGTACTCCGGGCGCAGCCGCTTGAGCGGCTTGGACCAGCCGTGCACCAGCACCAGCGGCTTGTCCCGCCCGTGCCGGGCCAGGTCGTCCCACCAGGCGCCGCTGAGCTCGTCCAGGCAGCTGCCGCCGAGCTTGACGACGGTGGGCACGGTGTCCGGCAGGGACTCGTTCGGGTGTGCGTTCATGCGGGCATCACCGGCTGCATCGTCAGGCCCGTCTCCTCGGGCAGCGAATAACGCAGGTTGAGCGCCTGGAGGGCCTGGCCCGCCGCGCCCTTGACCAGGTTGTCCAGCGCCGCGAGGACGACGATCCGGCCGCCGTCCGCGTCGTGGAGCACGGTCACGTCGCAGTAGTTGGAACCGAGCACGGCCTGCGGGTCGGGCACCGGGATCAGCGTCTCGTTGTTCCGCCGCACCCGTACGAACCGGCTCCCCTTGTAGAAGCGCAGGTACGCCCGCTGCAGGTCCCGCTCGCTCACCGGGTCGTCGGTGAAGACGTACGCGCTGGCCATCAGCCCGCGCACGTGCGAGACCCCGTACGCCGACATGGTCAGCGAACCGACCGTGCCGGGCTTGCCGCGCTCGAGGAAGTCGCTCACCTCGGCCGCGTGCCGGTGCCCCACCGGCGCGTACGGCGCGATCGCACCGTTGCGCAGCGGGTGCAGGTCCGCGGTCCGCAGCTGGAGGCCGCCGCCGCTGGAACCGCTCTTGCCGTCCACCACCACGGTCTTGAGGTTCAGCCCCAGACCCAGGGTCAGCGGCGCCAGCCCCAGCGTGATGGCCGTCGCGTAGCAGCCCGGCACCGAGATCAGCGGGGCACCCACCAGCTGCTCGCCGATCAGCTCCGGCACGCCGTAGACGAACCGGTCCGCCAGCTCCGTGGACCGGGCCGCCTTCGGGTACCACTTCTCGTGCAGCTCCGGCGTGCGGATCCGGAAGGCGCCGCTGAGGTCGATGACGTTGACCCGGTCCGCCAGCAGCCCGGCCAGCTCGGCCGAGACCGGCGCGGGCGTGGCCAGGAAGACCACGTCGCAGCGCTCGGCCAGCACGTCCGCGTCGACCGCCTCGACGGTCAGCCCCAGGTCCAGCCGGAGCCCCGGGTGCAGCTGCGCCGGCCGCTTGCCGGCGCTGGAGTTGCCGCCCAGGTAGGTCAGTTCGAGGTCGGGGTGCTGGAGGACCAGCCGGATCAGTTCACCGCCGGCCAGCCCCGAGGCCCCGACGATTCCGACACGGATCATGCGAGCATCTCCTGCACGTGGGCGACGACCGCCGCCGGGATGTCCACGCCCGTCGTCGACGCCACGCCCCGCCAGGCGGGGGCGTGGTTGACCTCGTTGACGAGGTGGCCCGAGGGCGTCTTGAAGAGGTCGACCCCGTAGATGCCGGGACCGAGCCGGTCGACGACCCCGTCCACGACCTTCTGGACCTCCGGGTCGTGGGCCAGGGCCCGGCTCTGGTTGCCCAGGGCCGCGTTGCTGCGCCAGTCGGCGCCGGCGCTCTCGAACTCCGCGGCGGCGACGATCTCCTCGCCGATCACCAGGCAGCGGATGGACCCGCCGCCCAGGTACGGCTCGATCAGGCAGGCCTGCTCGAAGGCGTGGCCCAGGTCCTCGATGTAGTCGTAGACCGAGTGCGCCAGATCGGCGTCCCGGATCAGGGTGACCCGCTTGCCCATGCCGCCGTAGACCGGCTTCATCACCACGGGCAGCCCGAGGTCGTCCAGGGCCTTCTCGAAGTCCTTGCGGGACACCGCCAGCCGGAAGTCCGGCACCGGCACCCCGGCCTCGCGCAGCACGGCCCGCAGCACCAGCTTGTTCTCGCACGCGTGGATGGCACCGGCCGAGTTGAGCACCGGCACCCCGCTCGCCTCGGCGAGCGTGGCGATCAGCCCGCCGCGCGTGTAGCTGCGGCTGCGGATCATCAGCGCGTCGTACTGGTCGACGGACGGGGTGTCCGGATGGCCCAGGCACAGCGACTCGTCGTTGACCCAGTCGACCTCCAGGCCCAGGGCCGGCGCGGACTGGATCAGCTGGCGTTCCTCCCAGCCGATCCGGTCCGCGACGATCGCGACTCTCTTGGTCATCTCTACTGGCCCCAGTCGCGCAGGGTGACCTCGACCATCTGCAGGGACAGCTCGCCGTCCTGGATGTCCTCGACGCGGAGCGTGAGCATGCACTCCGGGCAGGCCAGGGTCTCGCCCTGGACGACCGGCGGCACGGTCAGGTCGGTCTCGCACTCGGGGCAGACGCCGGTCAGGGTGGCGGTGGACATGCGTGAACTCCATCTGTCGTTCGGGATGTCGGACGGGGGAGGGGGTGAGGCGTGGGGGGAGCCCCGGTGGGGACGGGGCGGGGGAGGCGGCCTCGTACGAGGGGGCGTACGAGGAGTCGTGCGCGGGGTCGTGCGTGAGGTCGTACGCGGGGTCGTACGCGGGGTCGTACGTGGGGGAGGGGAAGCGGGGAAGGCGGGCGGCGGGTCCGGCGGGTTCCCGGAAGGCCAGGCGGACGGTCCGGCGGGTCAGGCGGCCTGGAAGTCGATCGCGGCCTTGCGGATGGCGTCCCGGTCCAGCAGCGGCCGGCCGTCCCGCTCCTGCTTCTCCACCAGCCACGGCGTGAAGGCGTCCACGTCCACGAAGACGCCCGAGTCGGCCAGCGCCCACTTCACCAGCGCCGTGCTCAGCCGGGTCCGGACCACCAGCTCGCGGCTGTTGCCGACCAGCTCCGCCGGCAGCGTCTCGTACGCCTCCGGGTGGGTGAGCTGACCCGGCAGCTCGTACGCGAAGGCGTGCGGGGAGGTCGGCCCGGACTGGAAGGCGTCCCCGAGGCCGGCGCCCTTGAGCGCCACCCGGGACAGCTCCGTCAGGTGACCCAGGTCGAAACGGGTGTCGCCGTGGATCACCCGCAGCGCCGTCAGCAGCTCGGCCAGCGGGGCGTTGCCGCCGCGCTCGCCGATGCCGCCGACGGTCGCCGAGATCCACCGCGCGCCGGCCCGGACCGCGGCGAGGGAGTTGGCGACGGCCATGCCCAGCATGTTGTGCGAGTGGATCTCGATCTCGGAGCCGTCGATGGCGGTGAGGTCACCGATCACCTCCTCCATCTGCCACGGCGACAGGTACGCGACCGTCTCCGCCAGCCGGAAGCGGTCGGCGCCCGCCTCGAAGCCCGCGGCCACGTACGGGACCAGGCGCTCCCGCGGGGTGCGGGCGCCGTCCTCGCCGCTGAAGGTGACGTGGAAGCCGCGCTCCTTGGCCTGGGTGATCGCCGAACGGGCCACCACCTGGAGGTGCTTGGCGCTCGGCGAGCCGATCTTCAGCTTGGCGTGCTGCTCCGAGGTGGGGATCGAGTACATGATGTGCCGCACCCCCAGCCGCTCCGCCTCGTCGAGCGCGGTCGCCACCTGGTGGCGGTCGCGCACCACGACCAGCGACATGCTGCGCTCGGGGCCGATGGTCTCGTGGGTGGCCTCGATCAGGTCCGCGTCCTTGGAACCAGGACCCGAGATCATGCCCACCTCGACCAGGTCGATCCCGGTCTTCACCAGCAGGTCGGAGATGACGCGGGCGTCCTTGGGACCGAATTCCACACCGGCCATGTGCGCCGAGTCCCGCAGGGTCGCGTCGGACAGATGCGGCGGCGTGATCGACTCTACGCTCCCGTGCTCTGCTATTGCCATTGCGTTACGTCCCTTTTCCCGATCCGGATTCCATGAATTCGGCGCCGCGGTGCCAGGCGACCTGTGAAACATCGTGGCGGGCCCGGTCCGGGCAGGGCAATGCGTGCCGTGTCAGGGATTGTCAAGGACTGTCAGCCCAGGTGACGGCCGGTGAGGAATGCCAATTCGGTGCGGCCTTCTGACAAGTTTCCGGACCGGCGTTCGATCACTCGTTACGGTGAGCCCGTCCGAAATGCACGCCGTGATCACAAGGCGTTCTGATAGCGGACGGCCTGATAACGGACCCCGGAGCGACGGGGAAAGAGAGAGGGTTCCGATGGTGTTTCCGCATTCCCCGTCCGACGAGGGCGCCGAGCCGTCCACGGACGGTACGCGACCTGGCCCGGCCGCCGGTACGAGCGCACCGGCCGGCCCCGCCGGCCGCTCGCCCCTCGCCCGGCGGGCCCGCGAGCTCGCCGCGAGGACGGCGGCCCCCACCACCGCCGAACGCGACACCGAAGGCCGCTGGGACCCCGCCCTCTTCACGGCACTCGCGGGGCCGGCCTCGCCGGTCACCGGCCCGGCAGGCACGGGTACGGGAGCCACGCTCGCCGCACCCACCAGCACCGGCACCGGTATCGGCACCGGAACGACAGGACCCACGCACGCCGACCCGGCCGACCCCACCGGACCGATCAACGGCACCGGTCCGATCACCCTCACCGGACCCCTCGTCCCGAGGGAGTTCGGCGGCGCCGCCCTGACCGCCCGCGAGACCTGCGCCCTCCTCCAGGGCTTCGCCGAAGGGTCCCGCGACCCCGGCCTGGCACTCGCCGCGGTCGTCCACGCCGTCCTGGTCACCGTGCCGCTGCGCGCCTTCGGCACCGCCCGCCAGCGGGAGCACTACCTGCCCCGCATGGCATCCGGCGAGTGGACCGGCGCCCTGTCCCTGCCCCAGACGCAGGGCGCCGCGCTCGCCCCCACCGTCACCGCCCGGCCCGCCACGGACGGGCCGGGCGGCTGGAAGCTCGCCGGCGAGCTCGACCTGGTCGCCGGCGCTCCGCACGCCCACCACTTCCTGGTCGTGGCCGCCCACGAGGGCGGCGGCCGCACCGCCTTCCTCGTCGACCGGCACACCCCCGGCCTGCGCATCCACGAGGCCGACCCGGCCGCCCTGCGCACCTGCGCCTGGGGCCGGCTGGTCCTCGACGACTGCCCGCTGCCCGAGGACGCCGTCCTCGGCACCGCCCTCGGCGCCGCCCACGAGACCGAGCCCCTGCTCGCCGCCCTCGACTGGGTGTTCACCAGCGCGACCTGGCTCGGCGTCATGCGCGCCCTGACCGCCGACGCCCTCGACGCCGCCCGCGACCGCAAGCTCTTCGGCCGCCCGATCGCACACGCCCAGTCCGCCCGCTTCGCCCTGGCCGACATGGCCACCCGCTGCGAACTCGCCGAGGGACTGCTGTACGCGGCGGCCGACCGCTTCGACGACGGGGGCCGGCCGGCCCCCCAGGAGGCCGCGGCCGCCCGGCTCTTCGTCGCCACCGCCGCCCGCGCCGTCACCGACGCCGCCGCCCGGCTCTCCGGCCCGCTCGCCCTGACCGGCGACCGCCTGGTCGAACGCGCCTACCGCGACGTGCTGTTCTTCGCCGAGACCGGCGGCGGCACCGACGTCCTGCGCCCCGTCATCGCCGCATCCGTCCTCGGCCTCGGCTGACCGTGAGGAGCCCCGCCATGACCGACACCGCCTACGCCCCGCCGCCCGCCCGCACCCGGGCGGCGGCCCCCGACGGCACCACGGGACCGGACGCGCCGCGCCCCGGCAGCATCACGGGAGCGGACTCGCCGTTCCCCGGGACCGCTGCCCGGGCCGCCGCCACCGACGCCGCCGCCAGCATCCCGCCGGAGAACTGGAAGGAGATCGTCGACAGCGGCTACCTCCGCCTCTTCCACCCGCCGGAGCTCGGCGGCACCGGCGCCGACGGGCCCACCGCGGCCGCCGCCATGGAGTCCCTGGCCCGCGCCTGCTCCGGTACGTACTGGGCCGCGACCGTCTCGGGCCTGCTGTGCGCCCGGCTGATCTCCACGTACGGCAACGAGGCCCACCACGGCCTGCTCGAATCCCTCATGTCCGGCGAGAAGATCGCCGCCTTCGCCATCGTCGAACCCGCGGCGGGCAGCGACGCCGGCACCTACCGCACCACCGTCCGCCCCACGGACGACCAGGGATCCTTCACCATCAGCGGGGAGAAGTCCCGCATCACCAACGCCCCCGTCGCGGACCTGGCCGTCACCCTGGCCCGCCGAGCCAAGGAGCCGGGCGACGAGGGCCCCGACTGGTGCCTGGCCTTCGTCGACCTGCACCAGCCCGGCGTCCGCCGGTACGACATCCCCCACATGGGCCTGCGCGGCATGCCCTGGGGCGGCATCGTCTACACCGACGCCCACGTCCCGGCGGAGAACGTCATCCCCGTCCCCTTCACCGAGCTCTCCGAAGGCATGACCTGGGGCTGGCTGCTGGTGTCCGTCGCCGCCCTCGCCACCGCCGAGTCCGCCCTGGCCGCGTCCGTCCGGCACGCCCGCGAACGCGTCTCCTTCGGGAGGCCGCTGGCCCACATGGAAGGCGTCCAGGACCAGCTCGCCGAATCCCGCACCGCCATCGACGCCGCCCGCCTGCTGGCCCACCGCGCCGCCGCCGAACGCATCGCCGGCAACTCCGCCAAGGACCTGATCGGCATGCTGAAGGTCTATGCCACCGAGATGGCCGTCGAGGTCACCTCACGGGCCGTCCAGATCCACGGCGCCGCCGGCGTCACCCAGGGCCACGAGGTCGAACGCCACTACCGCGACGCCCAGATGAACGTCATCGGCGCCTTCGCCACCAACCGCCTCCGCGAACAGATAGCCGAAAACCTAGGCCTGGGCCCCGCCACCTACACCCCCTTCACCTGGCTCACCCCCACCGGCCTCACCCACCCCTCCCCACCCCTGGACGGCCCCCTGACCTGACCCCCCTACGACCAGCGCCGGGCCCCCACCCCCAGGGGGCCCGCCCTGCTTCACAGCCGTCTCCAGCCCCGCCGGGTAACCGTGGGGCCTCTCCAGCCTCGCCGGCGTTTGAGGCGCGGGGGTCCGGGGGCGGAGCCCCCGAAAGGCCCGGCGCGCAGCGCCCGGGCAACGGGGGTCCGGGGGCGGAGCCCACGGTTTCGGGAAGGGGCGGGTAGGGGACCAGCCCCCGCAGGGCAACCCCCCGCTACACACCCCCCGGCCAAGGATCCCCGGCCACCCGCGCATGCAGATGCTCGTCATGCCACCCATCCGCATGCAGCAAAGCCCTCCGCATCGTCCCCTCGTACGCGAACCCCGCCCCCTCCGCCACCCGGCAAGAGGCCGGATTCCGCACCGAGTGCGTGATCCGCAACCGCTGCAACCCCACCGACTCCACCGCCCACCGACTCACCCGCACGGTGGCCCGAGTCATCACCCCGTACCCCCGCCCCCCGGGCAACAACCAGTACAGGAACTCCCCACTCCCCCCAGCAAGATCAATATCCGCCAGCCCGATCAACCCCACCGGCACGCCGACGGACCCGGAAGAACCGGGGGCCCCCGGGAAGCCGGACGCATCGGCAGAACCGGCCCCGCCCCCAGAACCGACCGCCACGACCGCCCAGATCGCCGCCGCCCCCGCCTCCCACCGCCCCCGCCACCGCAGGATCCGCTCCCGCGCCCCCTCGACCGTCAGCGCCTCCGGCCGGTTCCACCGCAAGATCTCCGGATCCCGGCAGGACTCCGCCAACACCCCGGCGTCCGCCGCCCGCCAGGCCCGCAACGAGAACCCGCCCCCCAACCCGAACTCCGGCTGCTCCCCGCCCGACCAACCGACCGTCATCTGCGTCCCCCTCGACGAAGCCATCCTTCATCGTCACAGGTCAGCCGCATGATCCAGGTAAGGAGCGGGGGCCGCCGCCGCCCCGAACGCCCGTCGATACGTCCGCGGCGGCACCCCCCGCCGCCGTACGAACTGCTCCCGCAGCACCGCCGCCGACCCGTACCCCACCCGCCGCGCGACCTCCTCCACCGGCAGGTCCGTGGTCTCCAGCAGCTCCTCCGCCGCACTCAGCCGCAGCTCCCGCAGCCACGCGTGCGGCGTGGTCCCGGTGGCCGCCGCGAACCGCCGCGCGAAGGACCGCTTGCTCATCACCGCCCGCCGCGCCAACTCCGCCACCGGCAGCGGCCGGTCCAGGTGCTCCCGGGCCCAGCCCAGCACCTCCGCCAGCCGCTCGTCCTCACCGTCCGCCGGCACCGGCGTCGCCAGGTACTGCGCCTGCCCGCCGTCCCGGTGGGCCGGCAGCACCATGTCCCGGGCGATCCGGTTGGCCACCGAGGCCCCGTGCTCCCGCCGGATCAGATGCAGGCACAGGTCGGCCCCCGCGGCCGCCCCGGCACCGGTGACGATCCGGCCCTCGTCCAGGTACAGGGCCTCCGCGGCGACCTCCACCTCCGGGAACCGGCTGGCCAGCAGCTGGGCGAACCGCCAGTGCGTGGTGGCCCGCCGCCCGTCCAGGAGCCCGGCCGCGGCCAGCGCGAAGGTACCCACGCAGTGCGCGGCGACCAGGGCGCCCCGCTCGTACGCCGCCGCCAGCGCGGTGAGCACGGCCGGCCCCGGCGGCGTACGGAATCCGGCCCCCGGCAGCGCGATCACCAGGTCGGCACCGGCCAGCCGGTCCAGGCCCGCCGTCACCGTCAGCGGTACGCCCACGTCGGTGGTCACCAGCCCCGGCCGGTCCGTGCACAGCGCGAACTCGAAGCCCGGCAGCCCCTCCCCGTGCGGCCCGAACACCTCCGCCACGATCCCGACCGCCAACATCCCCACCCCCGGCGGCGCGTAGGCGGCAACGGTCAGAAAGGGCACGGCAGGAGAGCGAGGAGCGGCGACCGACGACATCCCGGGAGTATCGCAGCAGCGACAACCCACTCTGGCAGTAATCCTGCGATCGGCGGCAGAACTGCCTATCGCCTGCTCACTCGACCCCCGACAAGATCAAACACATGACAGACGCACCGCACGGCCGCACCGCCGCCCACACGATCCTGACCACCGGCTACACCCTCTCCACCGGCCCGGGGGTCGCCGCCACCGTCTCGTACGTCACCGACGGGGACCGGCACGTGATCGTCGACCCCGGCATGGTGGCGAGCCGCGACCGCATCCTCGGCCCGCTCGCCGAACTGGGCCTGACGGCCGACGACATCACCGACGTGGTGCTCAGCCACCACCACCCCGACAACACGATGAACGTCGGCCTCTTCGGCCGGGCCCGGGTCCACGACCACAAGGCGATCTACGAAGCCGACCAGTGGACCGACCGCGACGCCGAGGGCTACGAGCTGACCCCGTCCCTGCGCCTGATCCGCACCCCCGGCCACAGCCCCGAGGACATCACCCTGCTGGCCGGCACCGAGTCCGGCGTGATCGCCTTCGTGGGCGACCTGTGGTGGCGCCCCAACGGCCCCGTCGAAGACCCGGTCTCCCCCGACCAAGCCCTCCACCACACCTCCCGCCTCCGCGTCCTCGCCGCCGCCGACGTCATAGTCCCCGGCCACGGCCCCGCCTTCCCCGCCGACACCTCAGCCCCGCTGTCCCCCCACCACCCGACCCCCGCGGAGGCCCGCTGACCGGGACCGGCAGCGGGCCGCCAGCCCCGCTGGGGGGCATCCCCACCTCGCGGGTGATCAGCCCCCCACCCCCGCCCCCACAACCCGCCGCACCCCCAACACCCCCTCATACAGAGCCACCGTCCGAGCCGCCGCACCCCCCCACCCGAAGAACCGCTCCGCCCGAACCCGCCCCGCCCGCCCCATCCCCTCCGCCAGCGAAGGATCCGCCAGCAGCCGGTTCACCGCCCCCGCCAGATCCGCCGCGAACCGCGCCGGATCCGCCGGCGCCCCCGTCCCGTCCCCCACCTGCTCGAACGGCACCAGCAGCCCCGTCTCCCCGTCCGCCACCACCTCCGGGATCCCCCCGACGGCCGTGGCCACCACCGCCGTCTCGCAGGCCATGGCCTCCAGGTTCACGATCCCCATCGGCTCGTACAGCGACGGGCACACGAACACGTCCGCATGGGTCAGCAACTGCCGCAGCTCACCCGCCGGCACCATCCCGTCGATCCGCACCACCCCCTCGCGGACCCGCCGCAGCTCCTCCACCAGGGCCGCCGTCTCGGCCGCGATCTCCGCGGTGTCCGGCTGCCCGCAGCACAGCACCAGCTGCGCCCGCGGATCGAAGTCGAAGGCCGCCCGGAGCAGCTGCGGCAGTCCCTTCTGCCGGGTCACCCGGCCCACGAACAGCACGATCGGCCGGTCCGGGTCCACCCCGTACCGCTCCAGCGCCGCCGTCCCGTGGTCGGGCCGCTGCACCCGCGTGTCGATCCCGTTGTGCACCACGTGCACCCGCGCCGGATCCACCGCCGGATAGACCCGCAGGATGTCCTCCCGCATGGCCCGCGACACCGCGACCACCGCATCCGCCGCCTCCACCGCCGTCCGCTCCACCAGCGACGACAGCGCGTACCCGCCACCCAGCTGCTCCGCCTTCCAGGGCCGCAGCGGCTCCAGGCTGTGCGCGGTCACCACGTGCGGAATCCCGTACAGCGTCTGCGCGAGCCGGCCGGCCGCATTGGCGTACCAGGTGTGGCTGTGCACCACCTGCACGTCCGCCACGTCCGCCGCCATCGCCAGGTTCACCCCCAGCGTGCGCAGCACCGGAGAACAGCCCGCGGCCGTCTCCGGCTCCCGGTACGCCGCCACCCCCGGCTCGGTACGCGGCTCACCGAAGCAGAGCACCCGCAGATCGACCAGGGCGCGCAGCTCCTTGGCGAGTTCCCCCACATGGACCCCGGCCCCGCCGTACACCTCCGGCGGGTACTCCTTCGTGAGCAACGCGACGCGCGGCGGGAGCGAGTGAGCATTCATGGGCACTTCCCTAAGTGTGCGAGGTACTTCCTGACGTGGACGGCCGGTCCCCGCACACCGCGCGGACCCCCGCCCCCGCCCGGACCGAGGTCCGCGCAGGCCCGGAAGCCCGGTAGCGCCCTGCGGCACCGGCCCCGGAGAAGCACGTCCGCCGACGCCCCCACCCCGACGCTAGCGACCCGCCCGGCACCGGGGGGCCATCGGACGACGGACGTCGAGGGGGGACGGGCCCGCCGAACAGCAGGACAGGCTCCCCATGACCCGTTCAGCCCACGCCAAGAGGTGCCGCCCCGCCACCCGGGATGCACTCGTCATGCCGCCCGCCCCACCCCCGCCCCACCCCCGCCCCACCCCCGGCCCGCACCCACCCACGCACCGGACCCACCCGCACCACCGCACCACCCGCACCGAACGGAGCACACCACCCCATGCCCAAGCCCAGCATCGTCTTCGCCCACGGCCTGTGGGCCGACGGCTCCTGCTTCAGCAAGCTGATCCCGGCCCTCCAGGCCGACGGCCACGAGGTCGTCTCCGCCCAGAACCCCACCGACTCCCTGGAGGGTGACGTCGAGGCCGTCCACCGCGCCCTCGACCGCGTCAGCGGCCCGGCCCTCCTCGTCGGCCACTCCTGGGGCGGCTTCGTCATCACCGCCGCCGGCACCCACGACAAGGCCGCCGGCCTCGTCTACCTCGCCGCCCTGGCCCCCGACACCGGTGAGACCCCCCAGGACCTCTTCGCCAAGTTCGACCCGCCGCCGCTCTTCGCCCACCTCGACGAGCAGCAGGGCCGCCTCTGGATCGCCCGCGACGGCATCTCCCACTTCTGCGGCGACCTCCCCGAGGACGAACAGCGCCTGGTGTGGGCCACCCAGACCTCGGCCAACGCCGCCGTCCTCGGCGCCACCACCGACACCCCCGCCTGGCGCACCAAGCCCAGCTGGTTCCTCGTCGCCCAGCAGGACCACGCCATCGACCCCGGCCTCCAGCGCTTCATGGCCCAGCGCATCGGCGCCACCACCCGCGAGGCCGACTCCTCCCACACCCCGATGCTGTCCCACCCCGACACGGTCCTCGACCTCATCAGAACAGCCGCCGCCACCCTCTGACAGCCCGAGCGGGGCGCCCCGGAAGGGGGCGCCCCGCACCGGGACCGCCCCCGGGTTCACGGCGAAGCCCCCTCGTCCCCCTCCCGGCGCCGACGCCGGTACCCCTTCCACGCCAGCCGCGCCCCCAACGCCGCCGCCGCCAGCTGCAGCGCGGCCGCCCCCACCCCCAGAAGCTCCCCGAACACGTGCACGCCGTTCCTCCTCCGCTCCGCACCCACCCTCCGCGGGTGTACGGAGAGCAGCTTCGGCCCGCGGAGATTGCTGCACCACCGGAGAGATCCCGATCTCCCGTTCTTGCCGCCGAGCAGCAACAACTCCTGCCAAGATGCAGCCCTGAGGGGAGTTGTTGCGGGGGATGCACGAACCGAGACGAGGCCGCCCGCTGGGTCCACTGGACCCCGCGCTCGGACCTGAGATGACGCTCTGGGCGAGCCGGCTCCGCGAGTTCCACCAGAGCCTGGGCCTGACCCTCCTCCAGTGGGAGGAACACTCCGGCATCGACGCCACCACCCTCTCCCGCTACCTCAAGGGCCAGCGGCTGCCCGAGATCGGCTTCCTGGCCAAGCTGGACGTCACCGTCCAGGCCCGCACCGGCGCCGGTCTGAAGCCCGAGGTGAAGGCCGCCGTCCGCGCCGAGTACCTCGCCGCCTGCCTGGTCCACGAACCCCAGCGGCACGAGGTGTACGTCCTGCGCGACGAGCTCGCCGACGCCCACACCCGTCTGACCGCGGCCGAGCAGACCGTCGAGGAGCTGGGCGACCAGATCACCGCCGAACGCCACCGCCGCCAAGCCCTCGAAGCCGGCCTGCGCCAGCTGGAGACCGCCGCCGCCGAGGCCCTGCACGGCCTCGAGGAACTGCGCCGCGAACGCGACCGGGCCCTCGCCGACCGCGAACGCCTGGACGAACTGGTCCGAGAACACCTCGTCGACCTGGAACTCGCCCGCCGCGACCTCGCCCTCAGCACCCACCTCCACCAGGAGGTCACCCGCGCCCTCGCCGCGGCCGAGGAGACCCTGGACGACACCCTCTTACGCACCGCCGAAGCCACCCCCGACCCACCGGCCCCGGCCCCCGAGCAGCCGGGCCCGCCCAGATCCCGCTGGTGGAACCGGACCGCCACCGACCTCGCCCGCCTCCGCGAAGCCACCACCCAGGCCGCCCGCGTCCAGCTGCCCGACCTGGTCGAAAGGCTGTCCGGGCCGGGCCCCTGGGACGTCGACGTCGACCTGGGGTCCGTCGGCTCCTACAACAACGCGGACGTCAGCCGGCTCGCCTCGGCCATCGACGCCCTGATCCGCGAGGCGACCCGGCTCGCCGCGGAGCAGGCCCTGCTCCGCGGCAACCTCAACGCCGTGTTCACCAGCCTCTCCCGCCGTTCCCAGGGCCTCATCCGGCGCCAGCTCTCCCTCATCGTCGAGATGGAGCAAAAGGAGTCCGACGGGGAGCGGCTGACCGACCTGTTCCGGCTCGACCACCTCGCCACCCGGATGCGCCGCAACAGCGAGAACCTCCTCGTCCTCGCCGGCGAGGAGCCCGAGCGCCGGTGGTCGGGCCCGGTCCCCCTGGTGGACGTCCTGCGCGGCGCCGTCGCCGAGGTGGAGGAGTACCACCGTGTCCGACTGGCGGCCGTGCCCCCGTGCGCGATCAGCGGCGGAGCCGCCACCGACCTGGTCCACCTCCTCGCCGAACTCGTCGAGAACGCCACCGTCTTCTCCCCGCCGCACACCGCCGTGGACGTCACCGGCCACGCCCTGCCCGACGGCCGCGTCCTCCTGCAGATCGACGACGCCGGCCTCGGGATCCCCGCCGACCAGCTGGCCGACATCAACGAGCGCCTCGCCCGACCTCCCGTGGTCAACCTCACGGCCTCCCTCCGGCTGGGGTTGTTCGTGGTCGCCAGCCTCGGCCGCCGGCACGACATCCGCACCCAGCTGCGCCCCTCGGACACGGGGGGAGCGACCGCCGTCGTCCTGCTCCCGACCACCGTCGTCGAGCCGGTCCACCGGACCTGAGGGCCGGAACTACTCCTCCTCGCCGGACACGGTTTTCGAGGTGGACGCCGTATGCAGGATCGCCCGAGCCTGGTCCGCCGCCCGCACGATGCTCTCCGACACGAAGTCCACGAACCGCGCGATGTTCTCCAGCCGTTCGGCGGCCGGCGTACCCCGCCCGAGCACCGGCACGCCCTGTCGCGCGGTCTCGGCGATCAACGCGGTCCCGCGCGCACTGGCGATCATCGACTGGTACCAGACATCGGCGTCCACGACGTACCGCTCGCGGCGCCGCTCGTCACGCTCCCGCCGGACCAGCCCCTGGCCCTCGAGGAACGCGATCGACTTCGAGACCGACGCCGGACTGACCTGGAGCCGCCGCACCAGCTCCGCCGCGGTGCAACTCCCCGCATCCGTGGTGAATATGCAGGCCAGCACCCGGGACGTCATCTTCGGCATGCCCGTCTGCATGAGCACGGTCGTGAACGTCTCCTCGTACGCCCCCACGGCCGCGGCATCGCGCCCGTGCGCGAGCGGCGCCGCCCCCACCCCCTTGGGCACCGGCTGCCGGCGCCGGCGCGCCCGGTGCTCGGTGGCCCGGGTCGCCAGGTCCGCCCGGTAGGCCCCGGGACCGCCGTTGCGCATCACCTCCCGGGTGATGGTCGAGGTGGGCCGGTCCAGCCGCCGCCCGATCTCCGCGTACGCCAGCCCGTCCGCCAGCCCCACCGCAATCTGCTGCCGCTCCTGCCCCGTCAGCCTGCCTCCGGGCATCCCAGTCGCCTCCACACTCCATTGCACCGACCAAACAACCCCGAACAGCCAAAACATAACCCCAAGGCAACAAAAGAGAGGCGCAGCACAAGCGGACCGGCCCGTCTGCACCGAGAACGCCATCAAGACCACCCACCCGGCACCGGCCCCACCCACGCCTGACCGAACCGCAAGAAGCGCACCGCATACGCCCATCCGAGTGAGGCCGTGTCGTTTCTCCCGCCCCCACAGGCTCCGCCACCGGACCACCCGGGTACCCCGAGCCCATGACCACCACCACCACGCCCCTCACAACGACCGCCAGGGCATGGACGAGGGCAGCCGCGGCCGCCGCCGTCCTCCTCCTCGGCGCCACCCCGGCCGGCGCCCAACCGCCCCCGGCCACCGGCACCTTCTCCTACCACTCACCCGAATCCGGCGACCTGGAGATCAACCACCCGGACGACGGCGAATGCCGCCTCCTCCTCCAGGGCGCCGACAGCGCCACCAACCACACCAACCGCAAGGCCACCCTCTACAGCGACCGGGGCTGCGAAACCCCCACCGCCACCCTGCTCCCCGGCCAACACCGCACCTACCGGGCCCCGCTCCCGCACAGCGTGACCTTCACCTGACGGCCGGACCAGCCAAGAGGGGTGGGGAGCGGCATCCCCACCCCTATCCGCACAACATTTTGAAGCACCCCAGTCGAGGCCCCGTACCCGACGAAGGACCGACGCCAGGGTTCGCCCAGTCGGGTCAAGATCCTCCTGTCAGGTTTTCTCTGGCGGGCACGACACGGGAGGATTGCCGGGTACCGCGGCGGTCTGGCCGCGGACGAGAGCGTGAAGGAACAGCAGCGATGGCGCAGGGCAGTGTGAAGTGGTTCAACGCGGAGAAGGGCTTCGGCTTCATCGAGCAGGACGGCGGCGGTCCGGACGTCTTCGTGCACTACTCGGAGATCCAGGGCAACGGCTACCGCGCACTGGATGAGGGACAGCGCGTCGAGTTCGAGATCGGCCAGGGCCAGAAGGGCCCCCAGGCCCAGCAGGTCCACGCGATCTGACCCCCCGCTCCCGCTGGGCCCGCGCAAGCGACCCCAGCGGGAGCACCTGCCTCACGGCCCACTACCCTCCCCGATCCAAGAGGCAAAGGACAGGGGGGACGCACATGACCGACCAGGCGCAAGAACAAGAACCCGTGCCGGCACAGGCACCCAAGCCGGCACGAGCACCCGAACCCACACAAGAGGTCGAGCCGGCCCACGAGGCCCTCCTCCGACTGGTCCGGGACACCCACAGGGGCAAGCCGGCCACCGAGCCCGTGCTCGTGATCTGCCGCTGGTGCGGCGCAACCGAGTTCACGGTCGGCGACACCGAGTGCTTCTGCATCGGCTGCTGCCTCCCCCTGGGCGTAGGCAACGGCGAAGAGCACGGCTTCCCGGGCCAGTACCCCTGGCGCCTGGAAGCGGGCGACACCCCGATCCCCGCCTGCGCGGCCCAACGCTGCTGCTGCCACGACGGCCACGCCGAATTCGAGCTGGCCCTGGCCACCACCCCCGGCCCCGACCACCGCCCCCGAACCCTCACCATCGCCCTGCACTGCCCCCAGGACCACTCCCTCCACCTCTACCTCTCCAACGCCCACCTCACCCCCCGCTGACCGCCGGGCCGATCCACCACGGCGGCCGCACACGCGGCGAGGACGGCCGAGCACCACAGCGCCGAAAACGCGCCGGGCCCGCCCCACTCGCGAGAGCAGGACGGGCCCGAGAAGAGCAGGAACAGGGGCGGGATCAGCCCACGAGCTGGGTGCCGAAGAAGGCCGGACCCGACGGGTGGCCGGTGTCCTTCAGGTTGAAGGACGTGGCTCCGGTGCCGGTGCCGGCGGGCAGCTGCCAGACACGACCCACCTTGCCGTCCTCACCCGGCCCGCCGACGTACAGCTCGGGGGTGCCGTTCCGATCGCCGTCGACCCAGGCCAGGGCCTCACCGAAGCGGTCCTGCTTCTCGCTGGTGCTGGGCACGCCCGCAGAGGCCTGCGTGACGGTCCGGGCGCCCACGGTGGTCAGCCCCTTCGGGCCGCCGCGCAGGATGGTGACGGAGCCCGCCCGGGACACGGTGCCGCCCTGGGCGTCCTGGTACGAGGCGCCGACCGCGAGGTCCGCGTACCCGTCCTTGTCGAAGTCGCCGAGGGCACGGGCCTCACCCCACCGGTCGTGGCGCTCCAGCGTGCCGGGCACCCCAGCCGTGTCCTCGTCGATGACGCGCGGCTTGAGGCTGGCGCTGAAGCCGTCCTTGCCTCCGTACGCGACGAAGACCTTGCCGAACGGGTCCGTGTAGGTCCAGCGGTGGCCCAGGACCATGTCCCGGACGCCATCGCCGTTGATGTCGCCGACCACCGGCCGCATCCACATGTACCGGTCGCCGGGCAGCGCGACCTTGCGGCTGGCGGTCCACCCACTGCCGGTGTTCTTGTAGACCATCAGGCTCTGCGCCCACGACTTGGCGCTGATCGCGCCCAGATCAGGACGGCCGTCGCCGGTGAAGTCGGCGATCACGAACGAGTAGGGAGCGGCGTCGTCCCGCTTGAAGGTCTCCCGGTACTGCGCGGGCTTGGTGACGCCGCTGCGCAGCAGGGGACCACGCACGACGGCGAAGCCGGCCGCGGTGGTGCCGTGCACGTCCGAGTCGGTGATCGAGCCGACCAGGTCGGCGATGCCGTCCCCGTCGGTGTCACCCACACTCACCGACCACCAGGTGAGCGGCTGCGGGCTCGTACCCTGGCTGACGGTCAGGGCGACGCCCCCCGACAGGCCCTTCTTCCCGCCCCAGACCACCCAGTTCTTGTAGCTGGTGTCGTCGTTGACCACCAGGTCGTCGAAGCCGTCGCCGTCCAGGTCACCGAAGCCGCTGATGTGGCCCCAGTGACTGCTGGGCGTCGGCACCTCGCCGCCGCCCAGGTCGGCCCGGGTCAGCAGCTGGGTGCCGGCCTTGCCGATCCCGGCGGCCGAGCCGTAGGCGACGGAGACGGCACCCGCCTTCGTGACCGTACCGACCGTGGCATCGGTCGCGCCGATCGCCAGGTCCGGGTAACCGTCGCCGTTGAAGTCCGCAAAGGCCCGGTGCTTCGCGACCGACGCCCCCGCCGGCGCCACCGCGTTCGCGGTGACCGGCGACAAGGCGACGGCAGTGAGCGCGGCGGCCGCAGACAGCCCAACCGCACCCATGGCGCGCATGCGCATGGAATTCCCCCCAGAAAAGTGATGTCAAAGAAACGCCAGGCCGCAAACCCCCCGGCCCGCGCCCCATGATCGTAAGCCTGCCAAGGAAGATTTCCAGCCACCAGCCCAGGCATCACAAGACATCAGAAGTCATCACAGGGAATCAAAGACGGATCCGCCACCGCCGCACCCCACGATCACCGAGCTCCAACAACTCGCCCCGCCCACGGTCATGGTGCGTAGGTCGGAATCCGGGCAGCACCCCCACCCGCGTCCCCGCGAACGGATCCCAGATGTCCAGCCCGAGCTCCGAGGACGAGAACAACACACCGTCCGCGCAGAAGAACGTGCCCTCAGGACCGCCGAAGGCCGCGACCTCGACGGGCTCCGCACCCCCGTCAAGCCGGAAGACCCGAGCGCCGGGCGCGATCTCGATATCGTCCTCACCGAGCCCGCCCAGCACCACATGGTCCTCGTCGAGCCAGACCAGCGGCCGGTTCCAGTGGTAGTCGCACGGCGGCAGGGTCACCCACCCCAAGTCCTCCCCCCGCACGTCAAAGCCGCCAGCAAGCCACGGCTCCAACCGCCAGGCGACAGGCGCCCCCACCGGACTCCAGCACCACGCCGCCGACGCGATACCCGTACCACCGGGACTCACGTCCAGCGCCCCGAGAAAGTGCTCCCGCCAGTACCGATTGCCCACACTTACCTCAGGACCGGCCGGCAGGACGGTCAGCACGTCACCCGTCCCCGGATCGGCCGCCTCCGCGATGTTCCACTCCCGCCGGTACACCACCACGGTCCGGCCACCCCACTCGGTGAAGGCGAGCGAGAATGGCACCGTTCCGCTCTTGTAGCCGTCGTTCTCGAGGACCATCACCACCCGACCGTCCGCCAGGTCGTACACGCACCCCTCGCGCCCGTAGTCCACCACCACAGCAGCGAAGCGACCGTCCCGCGAGGCATGCAGCCGCAGCCTCTGCTCGTTGCCGTACTCCGCACACGCCTCCGCCGGCACAGCCACCGAACTGACCGCCGCCTCCCTGCACCGGTCCGCCCCGTCGGCCCAGACGAGGATCCGCCCGTCCGCACACAACAGCACCAGCCCACGCTCCGTCGCCGCCAGATCGACGACATTCCCCACCCCGGACGGAAACCCGACCCGTTCGAGCCCACCATCCACCGGCCGCAACGCATCCACGACCTCGGGCAACCCGGCCGTCCGCCCCAATGACGACCCCCGGACCGCATCGAAACATTCCTCGCACACGACCTCCCCCGTCACCTCACCCGAGGCAGAAGAAGAGCCGCACCCCGAACACACCCGCAGGAATTCCACGCCCGCACCGGAGTAATGCACGTAGTGGTCCGGCGCTACCACCCCCGGACCAAGCCCCCACAGGTGCTCACAAAGCGGAACCCCGTACCCGTCCCCGGCATGCCCACAAACAAGCGTCATGCCCGCCACACTCCCAGCCGGCCCCCCACCCCGAAACCGGTTTTCCCACCCCACCAGACAGCTCTCAGCCGCGCACGAACGGGGAGTGCAGCCGCCACCATCGCGGCGTCGTTTTGGGAGCCGCCGTGCGGGCACCCAGGTGGGCGCCCACACGGCGGCAGTACAGCCGCTTAGAACGAGAAGGCCTGCAGGGTGCCGCGGTCCCACTCGTTCTCGCTCTGGTTGTTGTTGGCGTAGACGGGGCCGATGCCGTCGACGACAGCCGCGGCGGAAGCGCCCGCGCTCCGCGCGCCACCCGCGGAGCGGGTGGCCTGGATGAGGCCACCGTCGTCGGCAAGGGCGGTCGTGGCGCCGGCGAACAGAATGCCCGCGGCAAGGGCGCCGGCGGTCAGGACGGTACGGATACGCATCGTTTCTCCCAGGAAAAAGTTGTACATGGGTCGGCTGTCTCAACGGGCCCCCGAGGAAGTGGGTGCGGCACATCACCCCGTTGCTAGCTGAGGTGTCGTTTCTTCATGGGCGGTGTGGGTGAGACCTCCCCAAACCACTGGCCCCACCCCACATCTACTGCTGACACCCACGCAGCGACTCAGCCGCAGGCGGAGGAGTATGGCCTCAGGCGGGCCTCTCGCGGTCTGCTGTCAGTGCCCGGAGCTAGGGTCCGTGCGGTGAGTGACTACTACGACTTGTTCCTGGCTGTGGACCTGTCTCCGGATCTGCCTGAGGCGACGTTGCAGGAGCTGAGGTGGCTCCTGGGGGAGGCAGAGGCTCCATCGACGCTGATGTCGGCTGACTGGGAGTCGTGGGGGCACCCCTGGGAGGTGTTCGAGGGTGGTTCTGCGAGCCGGTCGTTCGGCGGGGTGGACACCTCGATGCTGGTCCGGGCCCTGGACAGGCCGAACCTGGACGGGAGCGTGCCGTGGGCTCTGACTGTCCGGACGTGTGTCCACGACGACGAGTTCGGGGTGGTCATGCAGGTCGTCGAGTGGATTCTCCGGCAAGCAACCACGCAGGGGTGGGTCGGATTCCTGCGCTATTCGGGGTGGGATGAGGTCCAGCATGTCGTGCGTCACGAGGGCGGTTTCGATGTTGTCGATGTCCGCATGACCAGGAAGCAGGTCAGTGTGTCCCGGTCATAGCCGTGGCCCGCCCTCGGACGGGCCATCTGCAACGAGGCGGCAGGAGTCGGTTCCGGTCTCGATGATGGGCTCCGTAGGAGGTGAGGCGGTTGACGATGGCCGCGCAGAAGCGGGGGTCGGTGGACGTCTTGGTCCAGCCGCCGAAGGGCTCGTTGCCGACGCTGTTCTTCTCCTCGCGTTCGGTCAGGACCTGGAAGAGGAGCTCCGCGCCGTGGCGGTCGAGCTCCATATACCCGAGCTCGTCGATCCAGAAGAGGTCGACGCGGCCGTAGCCGTCGATCATCTCGGTGAGTTGCTTCTCGTCTGCGGCCTCGACGAGCTTGTTGACCAGCTTTCGTGGGGAGCACGTATTTGACCCGGCAGTCGGCCATGACGGCCTCGGTGCCGAGCGGGATCAGCCCTCAGGTTCCGTTCGGTGGTCTTCGGCTGACTGTCTTTGGGTATCCGTGAGCGGGCCTGGAGGTGGTCAAGCTCCTTACCGGTATCGGTATGCCCCTCTCGAGGGAGTGGCGCTGATGGTTGTGGGTGTCCGGCACTCAACTGACGTCATTCGGCACAGGAATGTCAGTAAAGCTCGTCATTGCTGACGGCCTCGTAGGGGCAGTCATGATCTCCTCCAGACCTGATCCCTGACCAGAAAAGATGCAGCTCAGAGCCCACGTCACCTCATCCCTCCCCAAGCACTGAACCTTCTGTCGGGAGGCCGGACTCCGGCCCAGGCGCCACTTTGCTCTGCTGCTAGTGCTGCGACCGGAAAGGTGCACCGGGTCCGATCGTGTGATGGCAGGATTGGCTTGTGGATCTTTCCGAGAGTCTGGCTGATTGGACCGACTGGGACGTTGCCGCCTTCGTGGTGGGCCGCTCATTGGGGGTCTTTGAGGAGTCCGTGACGTCGTTCAGTGAGGTCAAGTGGGTGTTCTGGACGAACAACCCGTTGGGGAACGCTCTCCACGAGGTGCTGCTCCAGCTGGTCGCCGCGGGAGTGTTGAAGCGGCGGGATGAACCGGACGAGCAGTTCCTGTGGTCAGGCCGAGGCTGGTAGAGGTCTGCCGCCCCAGCGGACACCTCGCTCGCTGCGGAAACTGACGTGTTCGCGGCGTTGGGCAGCTAGAACGTCGGGGTCGCGGGCGTTGCTGTTCGTTCAGCACAGGAGGCCTGCAGGGCCCGATCGGACCCGGTGAACCTTTCCGGTTACAGCACAAGCCGCCCGCGTAACAGCCTGGTCCTGGAGGCGAAGCTGTAAGGATGCGGGTGGGGGAGCGCAGCGGACCCGCCCAACGGGCCGAAGGCCTGGACTCTGTGGAACGGGGTCAGTTCCGAGGGAGCGCAGCGGACTCGGCCCAGGTCCGTAGCGAAGCGCAGGACCTGGGCCCGAAGGGCTGGCCCCAGTCCGGGGAAGCCGGGCGCCCCTGAAGGGGGTCTGCTGGAGTGAAGCGCAGGCGGTTCTTTGCCATGCGCGCAGCGCACCTGGGCAAGCGCGTTGTTGGTGGTTGTGAGGGCCGTACCCCGTGAAACGGGGTCACCCAGGCCTGGGCAGCAGGCCGTTCGGGGTGGAGCGAAGCGGAACCCTGAACCAGTCCGGAGCGCAGTGCAGGACACCGGCCCAAGGCCGGCCCATGAGGCCGCGAAGCGGCCTCATGCTTCGCGAAGCGAACCGCCTTCATCCTGCCTGGACCCTGTGAAACGGGGTCAGCTTCGAGGGAGCTAGCGGATTCGGAGCAGGTCCGTAGCGAAGCGCAGGACTTCGGCCCGGAGGGCCGGTACCAGCCTGGCGAAGCCAGGCCAGCTCCTGGAGCGAAGCGGAAGGAGCCGGCTGCCGAAGGCAGCTCCGCCGGAGCGAAGCACAGGCGGTTCTCTTCAGGCTGCTGGAGCGAAGCGGAAGCCAACCCAAGGCGGGCGAACGGTATCTGACGGGCCGTGGTGAGGGTGCCGGT
>NZ_JBFBGK010000096.1:0-33537 GCF_040684615.1 Streptomyces sp. NPDC089919 | reverse complement strand
GACGGGGTGTGGCAGGCTGGCTCGGAGGCAGGCCCGGGCCTGGGATCGCCGCAGGCGACGGCGGAGCCGCGAAGTCCCAGGGGTGGGCCTGCCGCAGGGCCTGCAGGCCACACCCCGTCAAGGGGCGAGGGCCCCCACACACCACGAACGGGACACCTGCGCCGTCACCCCCTGCCGGCATCCCCCGGCCTCACCCCGTCCGGACCCCGCTCCGCGCCAGCCCCACCACCCCCGCGACCACCACCGCCACCCCCAGCACCTGTGGCGCCAGCCACCAGCCCGCCCGCAGGTGCTCCTCGTACAGCGCCGTGCCCAGCAGCAGGCTGACGCCCGCGTCCCCGAGGGTGAGCGCCGGCTGGGAGGCGATCAGCGGGCCGCCCTGCATCGCGTGCTCCAGGAGCAGCAGCGCGCAGACCCCGGCCGCACCGAAGGCGTACGTCTGCCAGTCGGTCAGGAAGGCCCCGAGGCCGTCCTCCTGGAGCACGTGCACCGCCGACTTCATCAGGGCCGCGGTCAGCGCGTAGCAGATCGCCGTCGCCGCCCCCAGCGCCCCGGCCCGGGCCCGGCCCGGCGGCCGGCGCAGACCCGCCGCCGCCAGGGCCGCCGCCGCCACCGCGCAGCCGGCCAGCGCGGGGGCCCACCGGTCCGCCGGTACGTGCGTCCGGTTCCCGGCCGGCGAGGCCGCGAACAGCGCCACCCCCAGCCCGCCCACCACCGCCGCCACGGCCAGCCACTGCATGCCCGGCAGCCGGTGCCGGGCCGCCAGCGAGGCGATCAGCAGGGCCAGCGGCAGCTCCAGCACGAACAGCGGCTGCACCAGCGAGAGCGGCCCGGTGGCCAGCGCCACCGCCTGCCCCACCCCGGCGGCGATCACCGCGAGGATCCCCGCCAGCCACACCGGCCGGCGCAGCAGGTCCAGCACCAGGCCCGGCCGGAAGCCGGCGCTCTGCGGGACCGTCAGGGCCGCCCGCCGCTGCAGCACGGTGGCCGCCGCGTTGCTGAGGGCGGCGAACAGCGCGGCACACACCGGCAGCACCAACTCCATGCCCCGATCCTGCCGGGACCGGCGCCCGCTGCCGCCGCGGTGCGGCCATTCGCCGCTCCGCGGCACCCGACCGGACCCCCGGACGGGCGAAACCGGCCGCCGGAGCGTGGCCCGGCCGTCCCCGGGTGGTACCTCCACCGGCATGCAGCCCCAGGTGCCACCCCTCCTGCGCACGGCGGCGGCCTACGCCTGGCGGCTGCTGGTCGTCGGCGCGGCCGTCTACGGCGTCTTCATGGTGCTGGGCCGCTACCACGAGATCGGGGTGGCGATCTTCCTCGGCATGGTGATCACGGCCATGCTCCGGCCGCTGACCGGGCTGCTGGCCAGGCTGGTCCCGCGCGGGCTCGCGGTCGCGCTCGCGCTGCTCGGCAGCATCGTGGCGGTGCTCGGGGTGCTGGCCCTGGTCGGCGCGGCGGTGGCGGGCCAGAGCACGACCCTGGTCCGGGAGTTCCGCGACGGCGTCGACCGCATCCAGCGGTGGCTGGAGCAGCCGCCGTTCCGGCTCGACCCGCACGCCCTCGAGGACCTCCAGTCCAAGATCGGGGACTACCTCTCCAGCCACCGCTCCACCCTGCTGTCCACGGCGGTCAGCGGCGCCGGCCGGCTGGTGGAGGTGGGGACGGTCCTGGTGCTGGCGATCTTCACGTCCGTGTTCTTCATCCACGCCGGGGACCGGATGTGGCGCTGGTTCTGCGACCAGCTGCCGGAGCGGGGGCGCTGGCGCTGGGAGGTGGCCGGCCGGGCGGCCTGGCGGACCTTCACCGGCTACACGCACGGCATCGTCCTGGTGGCCGGCACCAATGCCGTCCTGGTCGGGGTGGCGCTGTTCTTCCTCGGCGTGCCCCTGGCGGTGCCGCTGGCCGTGCTGGAGTTCTTCGCGGCCTTCGTGCCCCTGCTGGGCTCCCCGGTGGCCCTGGCCGTCGCGGCGGTGGTCGCGCTGGCCGCGAAGGGGCCGCTGATCGCGGGGGTGGTGGTGGCCCTGATCGTGGTGATCGGCCAGATCGAGGGCCACCTGCTGCACCCGCTGGTGATGAGCTGGGCGGTACGGCTGCACCCGCTGGTGGTGGCCGTGTCGGTGATCGCCGGGGCCATCTCGGCGGGCGTCGTCGGCGCGGTGGTGGCGGTACCGCTGGTGTCGGTGTGCTGGTCGGTCCGGGTCGCCCTGCGCGCCGCCCGCACCCCGGGCCCGGCCGACCCGCTCCCGGAGCCCGGCCCGGAGCCCGGCCCGGAGGCCTAGGCCTCCAGCTCCGCGATCAGGGCCGTGCCCGTGCGGCGGAAGCCGGCGCGCTCGTAGATGCGGGCCACGTCCTCGTCGCCCGCGGAGAGGAAGACCGTACCGGCGCCGGCCGCGCGCGCCGCGGCGACCAGGGCCGCGGTGACGCCGAGGGCCAGGCCCTGGCGGCGGGCCGCCGGGAGGGTGCCCACGCCGACCACCTCGGCCACCTCGCCGGCCGGGTTGTACTGCCCCGAGCAGAGGACCACGCCGTCGCGGACCGCGGCCGCCAGGGCCGTGGTCCCGGCCGCCAGCTTCTGCGCGACGTACGCCCGGCGGGCCTCGCAGGCCGGGTCGGCCAGCTGCTGCGCGAGCTCGGCCGGCCCCGCCTCGCCCAGCGCGGTGCCGGGGGCGCCGAAGGCCAGCATCGGCACGGTCACCGCGGCCCGCAGCAGCGGGTCGTCGGCGCCGAACAGCCGGACCTCGGGGTGCGGCGGCAGCGGCTCGGCGGCGGGGTCCAGCACCATCAGCGGGTGGGCGTGCACCGGGATCCCGGCCGCCTCCACGGCGGCGCGCAGCCCGGGGGTGGTCTCGGCCACCCACTCGAAGGCCGCCGGGACCCCCAGCTCGCGCTGGCGCGCCAGTACCGTGCGCACGTCCGCCTCGGTCACCGGCCCGCCGCCGCCGAGGACGGGCCGGGCGTAGTACGCCCAGCCCTGCGGGTCCTCCTGCACGAAGAGGGTCAGCGGGCCGAAGTCCTCGGCGCGGGCGCCGCCCACCCGGGGCACCGAGTCGTAGTACCGCTCGATCCGGTCGAGGGGGTTGTCGCCGTCATGGCCGGCGCGGCCGTCGAGAGTCGTCACGCTGCCATGGAAACAAAGAACCCCAGCTCAGGCAGCACAATTTGCGGACCCGCGGTCAGGCCCCCTCCTTCAGCACGCGGGAGACCAGCTGGCGCTGGGCCTCGGTCAGGTGCGGATCGGCGCAGTGGACGGTCCGGCCGTCGACCGTGATCCGGTAGGCGAAGCCGTCCGGGACCACCCGGGGTACCTGCGCCGGGTCCGCCGGGCCGCCCGCGCCGGGGGACAGCGCCCGCTCCGCGAGCGCCGCCCACTCCTGCGCGTCCGGCCGGCCCTCGGTGTCCACCTCGGCCCGGCGCTCGATCCCGGCGAAACCGCCCGTCCGCTGCACTTCGATCCGCATAGGACGTGTACTACCGCTCCGCGGCGGCCGTCACACCCACCTGGGACCAGGCCTTCTGGACCGCCCCCAGCTCGTCCCCGTCCCCGAAGCGGGCCCGGGCGGCCTTCAGGGTCAGCGCCGCGAAGTCCGCGAAGTCGGCGGTCGGGGTGAGCTCCCCGCCGGTCAGGGTGTCGTACCAGATCTGCCCGGCCCGCTCCCAGGCGTTGCCGCCGAGGGCGGCGGCGACCAGGTAGAAGGCGTGGTTGGGGATGCCCGAGTTGATGTGCACGCCGCCGTTGTCGCGGGAGGTGCGGACGTAGTCGTCCATGGTCGCGGGCTGCGGGTCCTTGCCGAGCACGTCGTCGTCGTAGGCCGTGCCGGGCGCCTTCATGGAGCGCAGCGCCTCGCCCTGCACGTCCGGTGCGAAGAGGCCGGCGCCGATCAGCCAGTCGGCCCGGTCAGCGCTCTGGCCGAGCGAGTACTGCTTGATCAGCGAGCCGAAGACGTCGGACATGGACTCGTTGAGCGCGCCGGACTGGCCGTAGTACTCCAGCCCGGCGGTGTACTGGGTGACGCCGTGGGTGAGCTCGTGGCCGATGACGTCCACCGGCAGGGTGAAGTCGAGGAAGATCTCGCCGTCGCCGTCGCCGAACACCATCTGCTCGCCGTTCCAGAAGGCGTTGCCGTAGTTCGTGTCGTAGTGGACGCTCGCCACCAGCGGCAGGCCCTGGCCGTCGATGGAGTTCCGGCCGTAGAACTTCGCGTACAGGTCGAAGGTGGCGCCCAGCCCGGCGAAGGCGCGGTTGACCGGGGCGTCCTGCACCGGGCCGTCGCTCTCGCCGCGGACCTTGCGGCCGGGCAGGGTGGTGCGGTGGCCGCAGTCGTGGATGGTCCGGTCCGGCTTCGGGGCGGCCCCGGCCGGCGGCTCGGTGATCCCCGGCCCGATCCAGGCGGTCAGCCGGCGGGTGGTGCGGTGGCCGGAGTCGGCGATCAGCGTGCGCCGCGCCGCCTCGGCCACGCCCGGGTCGTCGGCGGTCGCCAGCTTGTCGAGCAGGTGGGGCGGGACGATCGTGCAGAAGACGGGATGAGAGGCAGTCATGCCCGGCAATGTGGCACTGGGTCATGACGCTGTCACTACCCGCGACCATGATTCATTCGCACGTCTCAAAGCCGGCGCACCACCTTGACGGAACATCCGGACCTTCCGGGAGGAGTAAGCGGCCTACATCACATTTCGGACATCTCGGGCTGGCGGTCCCGCATACTGGAACGACCGTCCCGCCCACGGCGTGGCTCGGCTAGGCTGCGGCACATCATGCGTTTCGGGCTGCTTCTCCTTAGCTGCCGCGGCGAGGGCCTGTAGTCGTAGGCCGACCCCCTCCCCGCGGAGTCTGGTGTTGCCCCGTACTCACCACTGAGGCAGTACGACTCGTCGGCCGTATCCACCGGATTTCGCGGACATACGAGGAGCCCTACGCCATGACGCAGCACGCTTTCGCCGGTCGCCCCACCCCGATCACCAACGCGACGCACACGCAGCAGCCGTCGGGGATGCCCGTCCACAAGTACGGCAGCTACGAGCAGGTGGACATCGCCGACCGGACCTGGCCGAACGCCCGGATCACCAAGGCCCCGCGCTGGCTGTCCACCGACCTGCGGGACGGCAACCAGGCCCTGATCGACCCGATGAGCCCGGCCCGCAAGCGCGAGATGTTCGACCTGCTGGTGCGCCTGGGCTACAAGGAGATCGAGGTCGGCTTCCCGTCCTCCGGCGAGACCGACTTCAACTTCGTGCGCTCCATCATCGAAGAGGGCGCGGTCCCGGACGACGTCACCATCTCCGTACTGACCCAGGCCCGCGAGGACCTGATCGAGCGGACCGTGGAGTCCCTGCGCGGCGCCAAGCGCGCCACCGTGCACCTGTACAACGCCACCGCGCCGACCTTCCGCCGGGTCGTCTTCCGCGGCTCGAAGGACGACATCAAGCAGATCGCCGTGGACGGCACCCGCCTGGTGATGGAGTACGCCGAGAAGATCCTGGGCGACGAGACGGTCTTCGGCTACCAGTACAGCCCCGAGATCTTCACCGACACCGAGCTGGACTTCGCCCTGGAGGTCTGCGAGGCGGTCTGCGACGTCTGGCAGCCCGGCCCGGGCCGCGAGATCATCCTGAACCTGCCCGCCACCGTGGAGCGTTCGACGCCCTCCACCCACGCGGACCGCTTCGAGTGGATGTCCCGCAACCTGACCCGACGCCCGTACGTCTGCCTGTCCGTGCACCCGCACAACGACCGCGGCACCGCCGTCGCCGCCGCCGAGCTGGCGATCATGGCCGGCGCCGACCGCATCGAGGGCTGCCTGTTCGGCCAGGGCGAGCGCACCGGCAACGTCGACCTGGTCACCCTGGGCATGAACCTGTTCTCGCAGGGCGTGGACCCGCAGATCGACTTCTCGCAGATCGACGAGATCCGCCGCACCTCCGAGTACTGCAACCAGATGGAGGTCCACCCGCGCCACCCCTACGCGGGCGACCTGGTCTACACCGCCTTCTCCGGCTCCCACCAGGACGCCATCAAGAAGGGCTTCGACGCCATGGAGGCCGACGCGGCCGCCCGGGGCGTGACCGTGGACGACATCGAGTGGGCGGTCCCGTACCTGCCGATCGACCCGAAGGACGTGGGCCGCTCCTACGAGGCGGTCATCCGGGTCAACTCGCAGTCCGGCAAGGGCGGCATCGCGTACGTCCTGAAGAACGACCACAAGCTGGACCTGCCGCGCCGGATGCAGATCGAGTTCTCCCGGATCATCCAGGCCAAGACCGACGCCGAGGGCGGCGAGGTCACGCCGAAGGCGATCTGGTCCGTCTTCCAGGACGAGTACCTGCCCAACCCCGAGAACCCGTGGGGCCGCATCCAGCTGCGCTCGGGCCAGTCGACCACCGACAAGGACGGCATCGACACGCTGACCGTCGACGCCGTCGTGGACGGCGTGCCCACCACCCTGCAGGGCAGCGGCAACGGTCCGATCTCGGCCTTCTTCGACGCGCTGGCCGCGACCGGGGTGGACGCCCGCCTGCTGGACTACACGGAGCACACGATGAGCGAGGGCGCCTCCGCGCAGGCCGCCTCGTACATCGAGTGCGCCATCGACGGCCGCGTGCTCTGGGGAATCGGCATCGACGCCAACACCACGCGCGCCTCGCTGAAGGCCGTCATCTCGGCGGTCAACCGCGCCGGCCGCTGATCCGACCCGCTCGGGTGAACCCCGTTCCTCCTCCGGGAGGGGCGGGGTTCGGCCAACTCTCGGCCAACTCCCGTACGGGCGGGGGAGATGTCTTGTCACAGGACTGCCCTCCCCCGACCCGTGTGGCTAACATCACGCCAACGCCGCGATGTTGCGGTGGGGTTACGGAGGTGGGACGTGCCTGTGCGGGGTGCCAACGGCCGGAAGATCACACTGTGGGGTGTCCGTACCGCCTGGAGCACCGTCGGCGACGGCGAGTTCTTCTGCCCCGGCTGCGGCGGTGACCGCAACTACCGCCGCCGCACGGGCCGCCGGCGGCTGGCCGTGCTGGGCCTGCCCGTGCTGCCGCGCGGCAGCGCCGGGCCGGTGGCCGAGTGCGCCGCCTGCGGCCGGCGCTACGGCACCGAGGTGCTGGACCACCCCACCACCACCCGCTTCTCCGCGATGCTGCGGGACGCCGTGCACACCGTCGCCCTGGCGGTGCTGGCCGCGGGCGGCGCCTGCGCCAGGACGGCCCTGGAGGCCGCTGTGAGCGCCGTGCGCACCGCCGGCTTCGAGGACTGCACCGAGGAGCAGCTGGCGGCCCTGGTGGACGCGCTGGCCGCCGACACGGGCCGGCTCACCGCGGACCTGATGGGCGCCGCGCTCTCCATCGAGCTGCACGAGGCGCTGGAGCCGCTGGCGCCCCACCTGGCTCCGGCGGGCCGTGAGTCGATCCTGCTCCAGGGCGCTCGTATCGCGCTCGCGGACGGGCCGTACACGCCCGCCGAGCGGGACGTCCTGGCGACGATCGGCGGGGCCCTGCGGCTGGCCGCCGACGACGTGGCCCGGCTGCTGACGGCCGCGCGCACGCCCTCCTGACACCCCGGCGTGGGCGCCCCGGGCGCCCGCGCCCCATCGGGCCCGGTATCTACGCGTGTTGACCGCGCTGCTCCGTGTAACGATTTCGCGTCGCGGGCCTCGGAGGGGGTCTGCGCGGTGGCTCGGAACGGCTTGATAACGAGCTTGGGGACGGCGCCCGCCTGCGGCTTCACAAGGCATTCACAGTGCGTTCGACTTTGCGTGGCGAGAAGTCACCCCCGGCTGGTCAGCGGCCTGCCGACGGGCCCGGCTTCACGACCGCGCACCGCAACCGCGCCGCTCGGAGCGGGTCCCGGCCATAACTCCCGCGCTTCCCGGCCGCCATTGGGCGAAGCCCCAAAGCCTGGTTCCCCCTGCCTCAACAATTTGTAGCAGTCCACGATGTCCGTGAGGCCCCTCACAGGCGTTTGATTCCGGTCACACGACGAGACTGCGCCGGTAACGCGGCGACGCTTCGATTCCACGTGAAAGCACTGCCAACCCTGCCCGCCAGAGTCGCCGGACCAGGGATAACCAGATCTCCTCTCATTTACCTACCTCTTGAAGGGCAAGGCAGAGATGGCACGTGTCGCCGCCCGGCTTTCCGCCAACGGAGAGCAGAGCACGCACCCGGTCGACGAGGTGCTCCCCCTTCCCCAGCTCGCGCTCTACGGCTTCCAGCACGTACTGGCGTTCTACGCGGGAGCGGTGATCGTCCCGATCATCGTCGGTGGTGCTCTGGGACTCACCACGGAACAGCTGGTCTACCTGATCAACGCAGACCTCTTCACCTGCGGAATCGCCTCCATCGTCCAGGCCTGGGGCATCGGCCGGGTCGGCGCGCGGCTGCCGCTGATCCAGGGCGTGACCTTCACCGCGGTCTCCCCGATGATCGCCATCGGCCTCGGCGCCGGCGGCAAGACCGCGGGCCTCCTGGTCATCTACGGAGCCGTGATCACCGCGGGCCTCGCGACCTTCGCGTTCGCCTGGCTGCCGCCCGCCGCCTTCCGCGCGGTGATGCGGCTCTTCCCGCCGGTGGTCACCGGCACGGTCATCACGGTGCTCGGCATCGTGCTGATCCCGGTCGGCCTCAACGACGCGGCGGGCGGCCTCGGCAGCCCCGACTTCGGCGACCCGAAGAACTTCGCCTACGCCGGCGGCACGATGCTCTTCATCCTGGTCCTGATGAAGCTCGGCAAGCCCTTCCTGTCCAGCATCGCGATCCTGCTGGGCCTGGTCGGCGGCACCGTCCTCGCCTTCGTCCTGGGCGACGCCAAGTTCGGCGGCGTGGGCGACGCCGACTGGATCGGCATCACCACCCCCTTCCACTACGGGGCGCCGAAGTTCCAGTGGTTCCCGATCCTGCTGATGCTCATCGTCATGCTGATCACCATGGTCGAGACGACCGGTGACACCTACGCCGTCGGCGACATCGTCGGCAAGGAGGTCGACAGCGAGACCGTCGCCCGCGCGCTGCGCGCCGACGGCGCCGCCACCGCCCTCGGCGGCATCCTCAACTCCTTCCCGTACGTGGCCTTCGCCGAGAACGTCGGGCTGGTGCGGATGACCAAGGTCAAGAGCCGGTTCGTGGTGGTCGCCGCGGGCGTCTTCATGATCGTCCTGGGCATGCTGCCCAAGGCCGCGGCCGTCGTCGCCGCCGTCCCGCACGCCGTCCTCGGCGGCGCCGCCACCGTGATGTTCGCGATGGTCGCCCTGGCCGGTATCCAGACGCTGGCCAAGGTCGACCTCAAGGAGGAGAAGAACGCGCTGGTCGTCGGCGTCTCGCTGGCCTTCGCCCTGCTCCCGGCCACCGTCCCGGTGCTCTTCAAGGAGCACATGGACGCCGACCTGTCCTCGCTGCTCAACAGCGGTGTCACGCTCGGCGCCTCGGCCGCCATCGTGCTCAACCTGATCTTCAACGGGCTGGGCCGGGCCACCGAGCCGCCCCCGGCAGTCATCCCGGCGCAGACGGCCGAGGCCGCCGACGGCGAAGCCGCCCCGGCCCCGACCGCCTAGAACCTCCCAAGGGGTGCCCCCGGCCGGACCAGCTCCCCCGGCCGGGGCCACTGCCGTGCGGCGTACGGGACAATGGGCGCATGAGTCTGTTCCGCGACGACGGCATCGTGCTGCGCACCCAGAAGCTGGGCGAGGCGGACCGGATCATCACGATCCTGACCCGCGGCCACGGCCGGATCCGGGCGGTGGCCCGCGGCGTGCGCCGCACCAAGTCGAAGTTCGGCGCCCGGCTGGAGCCCTTCTCCCACGTCGACGTGCAGTTCTTCGCCCGCGGCAGCGAGCTCGTCGGCCGGGGCCTGCCGCTGTGCACCCAGACCGAGATCATCGCGCCGTACGGCGGCGGCATCGTCACCGACTACGGCCGCTACACCGCCGGCACCGCGATGCTCGAGACCGCCGAGCGCTTCACCGACCAGGAGGGCGAGCCGGCCGTCCAGCAGTACCTGCTGCTGGTCGGCGCGCTGCGGACGCTGTCCCGGGGCGAACACGAGCCCAACCTGATCCTCGACGCCTTCCTGCTGCGCTCGCTGGCCGTCAACGGCTACGCCCCCAGCTTCGAGGACTGCGCGAAGTGCGGCATCCACGGCCCCAACCGGCACTTCTCCGTCTCGGCCGGCGGGGTGGTCTGCGGGGACTGCCGGGTCGCCGGCAGCGTCGTACCCTCTGCGGAGGCCGTCGGTCTGCTCAGCGCGCTGCTGACGGGCGACTGGGCCACCGCGGACGCGTGCGAGCCGCGGCACGTCAGGGAGGGCAGCGGGCTGGTCTCGGCCTACCTCCACTGGCACCTGGAGCGCGGGCTACGCTCCTTGCGTTACGTAGAGAAATGAGGAGCGAGGCGACATGGCACGACGCGGGATTCTGGGGCGGCCCCGCCGCGAGTACGTCCTTCCCGAACCGCACCCCTCCGGTGCGCGTCCGCCGAAGATCCCCGGCGAGCTGGTCCCGAACCACGTCGCGATCGTGATGGACGGCAACGGCCGGTGGGCCAAGGAGCGCGGGCTGCCCCGCACCGAGGGCCACAAGGTCGGCGAGGGCGTGGTCCTCGACGTGCTCAAGGGCTGCCTGGAGATGGGCGTCAAGAACCTCTCCCTCTACGCCTTCTCCACGGAGAACTGGAAGCGTTCGCCCGAAGAGGTCCGCTTCCTCATGAACTTCAACCGGGACGTCATCCGCCGCCGCCGCGACGAGATGAACGAGCTCGGCATCCGCATCCGCTGGACGGGCCGGATGCCCAAGATGTGGAAGTCCGTGGTCCAGGAGCTCCAGGTCGCCCAGGAGCAGACCGTCGACAACGATGCGATGACCCTGTACTTCTGCGTCAACTACGGCGGCCGCGCGGAGATCGCGGACGCCGCGCAGGCCATCGCCCGGGACGTGGCGGCCGGCCGGCTCGACCCGTCGAAGGTCAACGAGAAGACCTTCGCGAAGTACATGTACTACCCGGACATGCCCGACGTGGACCTCTTCCTGAGGCCCAGCGGCGAGCAGCGCACCTCGAACTACCTGATCTGGCAGAGCGCCTACGCCGAGATGGTCTACCAGGACGTGCTGTGGCCCGACTTCGACCGCCGCGACCTGTGGCGGGCCTGCCTGGAATACGCCCAGCGCGACCGCCGCTTCGGCGGCGCCCTCCCCAACGAGGTCCCGGGCCAGGGCGCCCGCTGACCGTCCCGTACACGCCCGTGGGGCGGCCCGCCGGAGGACCGGCGGGCCGCCCCACGGGCGTATCGGGAGGGGGCCGGCTCAGCCGGCGGCGGCGCAGTCGGCGCAGGTGCCGAAGATCTCGACGGTGTGGGCGACGTTGACGAAGCCGTGCTCCGAGGCGATCGCCTCGGCCCACTTCTCGACGGCCGGGCCCTCCACCTCCACGGCCTTGCCGCAGGACCGGCAGACCAGGTGGTGGTGGTGCTCGCCGGTGGAGCAGCGCCGGTAGACGGCCTCGCCGTCGCTGGTGCGCAGCACGTCGACCTCGCCCGCGTCGGCGAGGGACTGGAGCGTGCGGTAGACGGTGGTCAGCCCCACCGAGTCACCCCGGTGCTTGAGCATGTCGTGCAGCTCCTGGGCACTGCGGAACTCGTCCACCTCGTCCAGCGCCGCCGCCACGGCGGCACGCTGCCGGGTGGATCGTCCTCGTACTGGCGCGGCGTTCGTCCCGCCAGGCGCAGTCGCCACCGTGTCCTCCTCGTGTCGGGGCCTCGGGTCATTGTGCCAGGCCGGGCTCCGGCCGGACCGCCCCGGCGAAGGGTCTCGTCACCTTCGGGCGGCCCGGTTGTTCACACCTTCACATCGTCTCTCGTGCACACCTCGTCCGCGGCGTGCGCGGCCCGGGCCCGCCGCCGGGCCAGTGGCGCCGAGACCAGCGAGAGCACCAGGAAGACCCCGATCGCCAGCAGCACGATCGCGGCGCCCGAGGGGGCGTTGACGTAGTACGTGGCGACCGTGCCGGAGAGCGAGACGGTCAGGCTGATCCCGATGGCCAGCACCAGGGTGGCCATGAAGCCGCGGGTGAGCCGCTGGGCGGCGGCGACCGGGATCACCATCATCGCGCTCACCAGCAGCAGGCCCACGATGCGCATCGCGACCGTGACGGTCACCGCGGCGGTGACCGCGATCAGCAGGTTCAGCGCCCGCACCGGCAGCCCGGTGACCTTGGCGAACTCCTCGTCCTGGCAGACCGCGAAGAGCTGCCGGCGCAGGCCCAGGGTCACCGCGATCACCGCGGCCGCGAGGACCGCGATCGCCGTGACGTCCTCGGGGGCGACGGTGGTGATCGAGCCGAACATGTAGCCCAGCAGGTTGGACGTGGAGCCGCCCGGCGCGAGGTTGACGATCATGACGCCGCCCGCCATGCCGCCGTAGAAGAGCACCGCCAGGGCGATGTCCCCGCTGGTCCTGCCACGGGAGCGGATCAGCTCCATGCCGACCGCGCCGACCACGGCGACCAGGGTGGCCATCCACACCGGGCTGCTCTGGAGCAGGAAGCCGAGCGCCACACCCGTCATCGCGACATGGCCGATGCCGTCGCCCATGACCGCCTGCCGGCGCTGCACGAGGTACGTGCCGATGGCCGGGGCCGTGATGCCGACCAGTGCGGCGGCGATCAGCGCCCGCTGCATGAAGGCGTCTTCGAGGAATTCCATCAGCTCAGCAGTCCCGTCCGCAGGGGCTCGGCGTCGTGCGCCGCGTGGGGGTGTACGTGGTCGTGGCCGGGCAGCGCGTGCTGGCCCACGGCCTCCGGCGGCGGTCCGTCGTGGACCACGCAGCCGTCCCGCAGGACGACGGCCCGGTCGATCAGGGGCTCCAGCGGCCCCAGCTCGTGCAGCACGAGCAGGACCGTGGCGCCGGCGGCCACCTGGGTGCGCAGGGCGTTCGCCAGCACCTCCTGGTTGGCCAGGTCCACGCCCGCCATCGGCTCGTCCATGATCAGCAGTTCGGGCTCGACGGCCAGCGCGCGGGCGATCAGCACCCGCTGGTGCTGGCCCCCGGAGAGGGCGTTCACCGAGGACTCGGCGTACGCCAGCATGTCGACCAGGTCCAGCGCCCGGTCCACGGCCGCCCGGTCCGCCTTGCGCGGCAGGCCGAAGCGGGAGCGGGCCAGCCGGCCCGCGGAGACCACCTCGCGGACCGTGGCGGGCACCCCGCTGGCCGCGGTGGTGCGCTGCGGTACGTACCCGATCCGGGACCAGGAGCGGAACCGCTTGAAGGGGGTGCCGAAGAGGGCCAGCTCGCCGCCGCTGAGCGGCACCTGGCCCACGATGGAGCGGACGGCGGTGGACTTGCCGGATCCGTTCGCCCCGAGCAGGGCGACGACCTCACCGCGCCGGACGGTGAGGTCGACTCCGCGCATCACGGTGCGCGAGCCGAGCGAGGCCGTGGCCCCGCGCAGGGATATGACGGGGTGGTCCGCTTCCGCGGCCGTCGTGGACGCCTTCGGCTCCATGGCGTGCGCCTCCGTGGCTGCTGGGGTGGTCACTTGGCGCCGAGCGCCTTGACGAGGTTCTTCAGGTTCGACCGCATGACCTCGAAGTAGTCCTTGCCCTGGGACGTGTCGGTGATCCCCTCGAGGGGGTCGAGCACGTCCGTCCGCAGGCCGAGGTCGCCGGCCAGGGTGTCGGCCAGCTTGGGGCTGGCCAGGGTCTCGAAGAACACGGTGGAGACCTTGTCCTTCTTGGCCAGCGCCTGGAGTTCCTTCATCCGGGCCGGGCTGGGCTCCGACTCGGGGTCGACCCCGGCGATGCCCTCCTGGTCGAGACCGTAGCGCTCGGCCAGGTACCCGAAGGCGGAGTGGGTGGTGATGAAGGTCTTGCCGGCGGTGTTCTCCAAGCCGTTGCGGTACTCGGCGTCGAGGGCGGTCAGCTTGCCGGTCAGTGCGGTGGTGTTCTTCTCGTAGTCGGGCGCGTGCGCCGGGTCGGCGGCGGCGAAGGCCTTGCCGATGCCCTTGGCGATCTCGGCGTACTTCACCGGGTCCAGCCAGACGTGCGGGTCCTCGCCGGCCTCGCCGTGGCCGTGGTCGTGGCCCTCCTCGCCGTGGCCGTGGTCGTGGTCCTCCTCGCCCACCAGGTGGTGGACCTCCATCTTCGTGAGGGTGGCGGCGTCGACCTTGGTCTTGACCTGGGACTGCGCCACGGCCTTGTCCACGGCCGGCTGGAGGGACTTGAGGTAGAGGACCACGTCGGAGCGGTCGAGCCGGCCGGTCTGGCGGGGGGTGATCTCCAGGTCGTGGGGCTCGACTCCCGGCTTGGTCAGGGAGGAGACGTCGACGTGGTCGCCGCCGATCTGCTCGGCGAGGAACTGGAGGGGATAGAACGACGCGGTGACGGCCAGCTTGCCGTCCTTGTCACCGGCGGCACTTGCTCCGGAGCAGGCGGTGAGGGCGGTGGCACCGAGGGCGACGGCTCCGGCGAGGGCGGCGGCGGGTATGAGGCGTCGTACGTTCATGACACTCATTTTCATCAAAGATGGAAACGATTGTCAAAAGCCTTGGTGGGGGAGCCTGGCTTCCCCGCGAGCGGGGGTGGACGGATCCGGAACCGATTTGAAAGTGGGGCCCCGGCCGCCGGTAACCTGAGGCATTCGCGTTCGTCCTCGTTAATGAAGAGAGCACCGTGGCCGCCGACAAGATCGACACCATCGTCAGCCTCAGCAAGCGCCGTGGCTTCGTCTACCCGTGCAGCGAGATCTACGGCGGTTCGCGTGCCGCCTGGGACTACGGGCCGCTGGGTGTCGAACTCAAGGAGAACATCAAGCGCCAGTGGTGGAAGGCGATGGTCACCGCGCGTGAGGACGTCGTCGGCATCGACTCCTCCGTGATCCTGGCCCCCGAGGTCTGGCAGGCCTCCGGCCACGTGGCGACCTTCTCGGACCCGCTCACCGAGTGCACCTCCTGTCACAAGCGCCACCGCGCCGACCACCTGGAGGAGGCGTACGAGGCCAAGCACGGCCGCCTGCCCGCGAACGGCCTGGCGGACGTCAACTGCCCCAACTGCGGTGTGAAGGGCCAGTTCACCGAGCCCAAGCAGTTCTCCGGCATGCTGGAGACCCACCTCGGCCCGACCCAGGACACCGGCTCCAAGGCGTACCTGCGCCCCGAGACCGCCCAGGGCATCTTCACCAACTTCGCCCAGGTCCAGCAGACCTCCCGCAAGAAGCCGCCGTTCGGCATCGCGCAGATGGGCAAGTCCTTCCGGAACGAGATCACTCCGGGCAACTTCATCTTCCGCACCCGCGAGTTCGAGCAGATGGAGATGGAGTTCTTCGTCAAGCCGGGCGAGGACGAGCAGTGGCAGGAGTACTGGATGGCCGAGCGGTGGAACTGGTACCGCGACCTCGGCATCCGTGAGGAGAACATCCGCTGGTACGAGCACCCGAAGGAGAAGCTCTCCCACTACTCGAAGCGCACCGCCGACATCGAGTACCGCTTCAACTTCGGTGGTTCGGAGTTCTCCGAGCTCGAGGGCGTGGCCAACCGCACCGACTTCGACCTCAAGGCCCACTCCGAGGCCTCCGGCCAGGACCTGTCGTACTTCGACCAGGAGGCCGGCGAGCGCTACGTGCCGTACGTCATCGAGCCCGCGGCCGGTGTGAACCGCGCCATGCTCGCCTTCATGCTCGACGCGTACAACGAGGACGAGGCCCCCAACGCCAAGGGCGTCATGGAGAAGCGCACCGTCATGCGCCTCGACCCGCGCCTGGCGCCGGTCAAGGTCGCGGTGCTGCCGCTGTCCCGCAACGAGAAGCTGTCGCCGAAGGCCAAGGGCCTCGCCGCCGACCTGCGCCGCAACTGGAACATCGAGTTCGACGACGCGGGCGCCATCGGCCGCCGCTACCGCCGCCAGGACGAGATCGGCACGCCGTTCTGCGTCACCGTCGACTTCGACACCCTCGACGACAACGCGGTGACCGTGCGCGAGCGCGACACCATGCAGCAGGAGCGCGTCTCCCTGGACCAGATCCAGGGCTACCTCGGCGCCCGTCTGCTGGGCTGCTGACGCCCCTCGGGTGAGACGGCCGGTGGCCCGGTACGCGTCCTGCGTACCGGGCCACCGGTCTTCGTGCGTGCGGCACCGTCCGCCGGGCGGACCGGCGCGGTGGGTCAGGCCTGGGCGGTGTCCGCGGCCGGGGCGCCGGCCGAGCGGGCGCTCGCGATGGCCGCGGCCTCGGCGTCCGCCGCCGCCCGCTCCTCGCCGCGGCGCTTGGAGCGCTTGCCGTACATCGCGGTCCACACCGCCAGCCCGCCCAGCACGGTGTAGATGAGCACCGGGCTCAGCGCCACCATCGTCTTGGTGTCCAGGGTGTACGAGAGGACCACCCGGACCGCGGCCTCGATCAGGTAGACCACGCCCCACACCAGGGTCATCGTGCGCATGGTGGTGCGGAAGCCCTCGTACTGCCACATGCCGTTCCACCAGGCCGTGCTCTCGGGCGTGCCGTCGGTGGCGAACTTGCGGCCGAAGTAGAACATCAGCGGCCGCGAGGCGAGCAGGGTGCACAGGCACAGCAGGCCGAACAGGCCGGTGATCGCCGAGTCCTTGATCAGCAGGGCCCGGGCGGAGTGCGCCCCGACCAGCGAGACCACGGCCGTGACCACCATGAAGACCAGGGTCACGAGGGCGAACTCGTCGAGCTTGCGGCGCCAGGCGACCATCACGGCGGAGTCGAGCACCGGCCAGGCGCTGCTGACCAGCAGTGCACTGAACTCGCTCCAACCGTGGTCGTCGACCAGGGTGTTGTAGGTGATGATCGGCGCGATGACGTTGAGTCCGATGGTCAGGACCCAGCCGATCGCGGCTGCGCCGCCGTTTCTGGCGGGTGGTGCGGGGCTGTCGCCCGGGACGGCCTGCGTGGACATGTGCTTCCCCCTGAGGATGGCCTGAAGTGTGCGGCAGGGGGGAACCTAGGCCACCGGCGCGGTCGTGCGACAGGACCCTGGCGGCCAAATGATCACCAAATCCTCTGGAATCGCCCACTCCGGAAATCGCCCGGACTGTCCCGTCGCGACATCACCCCAGGTCGGCGGGGGACGACCGCCCCGGGCGCCGGCCCGCGGCCGGGATCAGGGCCGCAGTCCCCGGATCACCAGACCGGAGACAGCCTCGAACTCCCCTGCGATGGACGGGGATTGCCATTCCGGGGCGTACTGGGGGTCGTGGAACCGGCCGGTGGCGTCGAAGACCGCCCGGGCCGCCGCCGGCACGTCGGGCGCCGAGAGCGTGCCCGCCTCGACCCCCTCCCCGATGATCCCGGTGAGCTGGGCGACCAGCTCGGCCAGGTGCGCGTCCACCACGCTGCTGTTCTCCGCGAGCAGCACCGTGTAGGTCGCGAACAGCTCGGGGTCGTCGCCGGCCTTGTGCCGCTTGGCCTCGAAAAGCGCCTCCAGCCAGGCCTCCAGCTTGCTGGGGGCGGCCTCCCCGGGAGCTCCGGCGATCTCCGCCAGCCGCCCGACGGTCTTGCCGAGCCAGCGGTCGGTGACCGCCTCCCGCAGCGCGGCCTTCGAGGGGAAGTGGCGGTAGACGCTGCCGTGGCTGACCCCCAGGGCGCGCGCCACGTCCACGACGGTGGCCTTCGTCGGGCCGAAGCGGCGCAGCACGTCCTCGGTGGCTTCGAGGATGCGCTCGGGGGTCAGGGGTTCAGCTGCGGCGGGGGGCATGACTACGACCGTACCCGCTGATCAGTGCTCGCTGTCGAGGTGGGCCATCTGCGCGGCGGGGTACCGCTCGCCCGCCGCGGCCCCGGCCGGCACGGCCTCCTCGATGGCGGCCAGATCGGCGGCGTCCAGGGTCACCTCCAGGGCGCCCAGCGCCTCCGACAGCCGGTCCCGGCGCCGGGCCCCGACCAGCGGGACGATGTCCTCGCCCTGCGCCAGCACCCAGGCGATCGCGGTCTGCGCGACCGTGACGCCCTTGGCCTCGGCGACCTTGCGCAGCGCCTCGACCAGGTCGAGGTTGCGGTGCAGGTTCTCCCCCTGGAAGCGCGGGCTCATGCCGCGGAAGTCGCCGGGCGCCAGCTCCCGCTCCCGGGAGAAGTGCCCGCTGATCAGACCCCGCGAGAGGACGCCGTACGCGGTCACGCCGATGCCCAGCTCGCGGGCGGTCGGCAGGATCTCCTGCTCGATGCCGCGGGAAATCAGCGAGTACTCGATCTGCAGGTCGGCGATGGGCGCCACGGAAGCGGCCCGCCGCATGGTCTCGGCGCCCACCTCGGAGAGTCCGATGTGCCGGACGTGCCCGGCCTGGACCGCCTCGGCGATGGCGCCGATCGTCTCCTCGATCGGGACGTCGGGGTCGACGCGGGCGATCCGGTAGATGTCGATGTGGTCCCGACCCAGCCGCTGCAGGGAGTAGGCGAGGAAGTTCTTCACGGCCTCCGGGCGGCCGTCGTACCCGGTGAAGCCGCCCTCGACGGTCCGCAGTGCGCCGAACTTCACGCTGGTCAGCGCGCGGTCCCGGAGCTCCGCGGGCGCGCTGCGGAGGGCTTCGCCGATGAGCAGTTCGTTGTGCCCCATGCCGTAGAAGTCGCCGGTGTCGAGCAGCGTGATGCCCGCTTCGAGGGCGGCGTGGATGGTCGCCGTCGACTCGGCCCGGTCTGCCTCGCCGTAGAGCGCGGACATCCCCATGCAGCCGAGGCCGAGCGGGAACGTGACGGGGCCGGTGGCGCCGAGGGGGCGGGGGGAGGGGGTCGGGTGCTGGGTGTTCGTGAGCGTGTCCATGCGATGAACTATGGCATGACCGATGACAGATTTCAATATCTGTCATTCGTTCGGGCGGAGAGGCGGGCAGGATGGGTGGGAGAGGGCGCCGGCGGGAAAGGCAGGTGCCCGCCCGGACCGGAGGAGACGTGATGGGCGCGGAAGGCTGGCGCGACGGCGACCCGGGGGTGTTCCGGCTGCCCTCGGGCCGCCTGGTCAGGGGCCGCGGCCTGAGCCGCCCGCTACCGCCCGGCGCCCCGCCGCAGCTGGGCGTCTACCTGCTGGGGGAGGCCCCGCCGGAGACGGCGTGGGAGTCCCGGTGGGTCCGCTGGCCGGACTTCCGGCTGCCGAAGGACCGCGACCGGCTGCGCACCGTGCTCGCCGAGGCGCTGTCCCGGGCGGCCGACGAGCGCGTCGAGCTGGCCTGCGCGGGCGGCCGCGGCCGCACCGGCACGGCCCTGGCCTGCCTGGCCGTCCTGGACGGCCTCCCGTCCCGCGACGCCCTCGCCTACGTCCGCCGCCACTACCACCCGGGCGCGGTCGAGACCCCGTGGCAGCGGTGGTTCATCCGGCGGTTCGGGTAGCGGGGTCCCGGCCGGACGCCGGCTGGTCTTCGTGCGTCAACCGCTCGGGGGCGCGAGAACCAGCCGGTATCCGGCCGGTCACCAGTCGATATCCGGTCGGCCGCCGGCCGGATCGCTGGCATTGTCTTGATCCGTACCGTGCCCGGGGCGAGGCTTCACCCGGGCGGGGGCCCGGCACGAACCGCCCCCGTCGGTCCTGGCCCCCACCGGCCGGGCGGACTCCCGCCGGACCGGCCGCACCCCACGGAACCACCGCGAGAACGGATCGACTTGCGCAAGCTCACCTACTTCGTCGCCACCACCATCGACGGCTTCATCGCCGCCCCCGACGGCGCCTTCGCCTTCTTCTTCGAGCACCTCACCGAGGACTTCTTCGCGCACCTGGGCGGCGAGTACGCGGACACGCTCAACACCCCCGGCCGCAACGCCTTCGGCCTCGCCGACCGGCCCAACACGCGTTTCGACACGGTGCTCATGGGCCGCGGCACGTACGAGTCCGGACTGCCCGACGTCGTCAGCCCCTACGGGCACCTGCGGCAGATCGTCTTCTCCCGTTCCCTCACCGAGCGCCCCGACCCGGCGGTCGAGGTCACGGCCGAGGACCCGCTGGCACGCGTGCGCGCGCTCAAGAAGGAGGACGGGCTGGGCATCTGGCTCTGCGGCGGCGGCGACCTCGCCGGGCAGCTCCTGCCCGAGATCGACGAACTGATCGTGAAGCAGTACCCGATCGTGGCCGGGTCCGGCATCCCGATGTTCGGCGCCGGCTTCGACAACCGGCGCTTCGCCCTCACGGGCACGCACGTGACGGACGCGTGCGTCTTCCACACCTTCACGAAGGCCGCGGGCTGACGGGGTAGGCCGGTGGGGGCGGGTCTCCCTTCAAGGGGGCTGTACAAGGTGAGGCGTCCTGGAGCCACCCGCCACTTGAGGGTGGTGCCGGTTCGGGGCGGGAGGCTCCAGGAAGAGTGGTCGGGGCATGGGCTCCCCTTATCCCCGACCCCCGCCCCAAGCCCGAGCCGATCCCCTGTTGGACCCGCCCCCCTGAGAGGTCCGGTCTCCCGACCCCGCCCCCCTCAGCCCCCCTCCCGCCCCACCAGCGCCCGCAGCACCCCCACCGTTTCAGCCCGCGGGGCGGAAGCGAAGAAGGCCGCGTCCACCGCCTCCACGGCGGCGATCGCGCGGGGGGCCAGGGCGGCGCCCTCCTCCGTGACGCGGAGGCGTTTGGCGCGGGTGTCGGAAGGGTCGGTCTCGCGGGCCAGCAGGCCCTTGGCCTCCAGGGTGCGGAGCACCTGGGAGGTCATCTTCACGTCGGTGCCGGCCTGCCGGGCCACCGCCTGCTGGTTGGGGTGCCCGCCCTCGGAGTTGAGCCACCACGTGCAGGCCAGCAGGACGAACTGCACGTGCGTCAGGCCGAGCGGCGCCAGCGCCGCGGTCACCTCGCGCTGCCAGCGGAGGGTCGCGTGCCAGAGCAGGAAGCCGGGGCTCTCGCCGGGGGTCAGCACCGGCCGCCCCCGGCCCGGCCGCCTTCGCCCGGGCCCCCCTCGGCCCGGTCGATCAGGGCCGCGACCGTCTCCGGCCAGTCCGCGGTGATCGCGGGGCCGATCTGCGGGCCGGCCTGGTCCGCGGCCTCGCCGGTGATCTCCATGCGGTAGACGATGCGGGCACCGCCCCCGGGGAGCGGGGTCGCCCGGTGCGCGGTGCGGAAGAGCAGTCCGTCGAACCGGGCCTCGTCGACGAAGAGCTCCGGTTCGCGGACCTCCGCCAGGAGCAGTCGTACCGGCTCCTGCCCGGCCGGGTGCATGGTGATCTCGGTACCGGCCGTGAAGGGCCCGGTCACCTCGATCTTCTCGATGTCGGCGTTCCAGTCGCCCCACCGCTCGACGTCCGCCCAGTACGACCAGACGGTCGCGGGCGCGGCGGTGGTCTCGGCGCTGTGCTCGTACTCCCACATGGCGGTCTCCCTCATGTCCTCGACGGCGCGACCTTCCGGAGGCCCAGAGCCCCGGAGCGCGCGAAAACCATCTGTGGGCAGATTATCTCTGCGCAGACTATCTGTCGAGGGGGTGCGGGGCCCGTCCCTCCACCCGGGCACCCGCGCGGGCCACCGTGCCCGCTGCCCAGCGGCCGCTGGTCAGGGCGCCGACCAGGAAGACGGCGGCGCCGCAGGCCGTCAGGACCCACCAGGCCGCCCGGCTGGCGTCGGTGAAGTCGTGGCCCGCGGCCAGGCCGCCGGCCAGGACCGCGCCAGTCACGGCGACGCCGAGGGTGCCGCCGGTCTGGCGGCTGGTGGAGGCCACCGCGGCGGCCACCCCCGCCTGGGCCCGGGGCATCCCCGAGACGGCGGTGTTGGTGATCGGGGCGTTCACCATCCCGAAGCCCAGCCCGAAGAGGACGTACGAGGTGAACAGCAGCGTGTCCGAGTTGGCGGCGTCCGCCCAGGACGTCGCGCCGGTGAAGAGGAGGGCGCTGGCCCCCATCGCCGCCCCCGCCACCAGCAGGGGCAGCCGGGGCCCGCGGGTGCCGACCAGGCGGCCGGAGACCGGAGCGCAGGCGAAGGTCAGGGCGGCCATCGGGAGCATGTGCAGGCCCGCGTCCAGGGCGGAGAGCCCCCGGACCTCCTGGAGGTAGAGGGTGTTGAGGAAGAGGAAGCCGCCGAGCGCGGCGAAGGCGCAGACGGCTATCACCACCGCCCCGCTGAAGGGCGCGCTGGTGAAGAACCGCGGGTCGATCAGCGGTTCGGTGCGCCGCAGCTCGTAGCGGACCAGGCCGAGCAGCGAGCCCGCCGCGACCGTGCCGCACAGCCAGACCGTCAGGGCCGGGGCGTGCGGCGCCTCGATGATCCCGTACGTGAGGGAGCCGAGCAGGGTGATGACCAGGACCTGGCCGACCGGGTCCGGCCGGCGGGCCCGCGGGGCGCGGGACTCGGGTACGTACCGCAGGGTGAGGACGAGGGCGGCCAGGCCCACCGGGAGGTTGACCCAGAACACCGAGCGCCAGCCGATGCCGTCCACCAGCAGGCCGCCGACGACTGGGCCGGTGGCCATGGACAGGCCCACCACGGCTCCCCACACCCCGATGGCCCGGGCGCGCTCGCGGGGGTCGGTGAAGGTGTTGGTGATGATCGACATCGCGACCGGGTTGAGCATCGAGCCGCCGGCCGCCTGGACCATGCGGAAGGCCACCAGCCAGCCGAGCGAGGGGGCGAGGGAGCAGAGCAGCGAGCCGGTGGTGAAGAGCACCAGGCCGGCGGCGAAGACCTTGCGGCGGCCGATCCGGTCTGCCGTGGAGCCGCCCAGCATCAGGAGCGAGGCCAGGACCAGCGTGTACGCGTCCACGGTCCACTGCATGCCGGCGACGGAGGCGTGCAGTTCGCGCCGCATCGAGGGGAGGGCGACGTTCAGGGCCGTGGTGTCGAGGCTGACGATGAGCAGGCTGAGGCAGCAGATCGCGAGGATCAGCATCCGCCTGCGGGAACTGAGCTCGGGCATACTTGGATAGTACGCCTAACTAATCAATCCCCAAATGCGCGACAATGGACCCCATGACCACGCTCGACCTCACCCCTGCCGCCCCGTCCGGACCGCAGGACCGGGCCGCTTCCCAGGTCCCGGCCGTGCCGCGGCCCCAGGACCTCGCCCGGCCCCTCGCCATCGGCCCGCACACCGTCCAGCCGCCGGTGGTGCTCGCGCCCATGGCGGGGATCACCAACGCCGCGTTCCGGACCCTCTGCCGCGAGTTCAGCGGCGGCAAGGGGCTGTTCGTCAGCGAGATGATCACCACCCGCGCCCTGGTCGAGCGCAACGACAAGACCATGCAGCTGATCCACTTCGACGAGAGCGAGAAGCCCCGCTCGATCCAGCTGTACGGCGTCGACCCGGTCACCGTCGGCAAGGCCGTCCGCATGATCGTGGACGAGGACCGCGCCGACCACATCGACCTGAACTTCGGCTGCCCGGTCCCCAAGGTCACCCGCAAGGGCGGCGGCTCGGCCCTGCCCTACAAGCGCCACCTGCTGCGCGCCATCCTGCGCGAGGCCGTCTCCAACGCCGGGGACCTGCCGGTGACGATGAAGATGCGCAAGGGCATCGACGACGACCACCTCACCTACCTCGACGCCGGCCGGATCGCCGTCGAGGAGGGGGTGACGGCCATCGCGCTGCACGGCCGCACCACCGCCCAGCACTACGGCGGCTTCGCCGACTGGGAGGCGATCGCCCGCCTCAAGGAGCACGTGCCGGAGATCCCCGTGCTCGGCAACGGCGACATCTGGTGCGCCGAGGACGCGCTGCGGATGGTCCGGGAGACCGGCTGCGACGGCGTGGTCGTGGGCCGGGGCTGCCTGGGCCGCCCGTGGCTCTTCGGCGACCTGGTCGCCGCGTTCGAAGGACGTACGGACGACCTGGCCCGGCCCTCGCTGCGGGAGGTCGCGGACGTGATGGTCCGGCACGCCACCCTGCTGGGGGAGTGGATCGGCGACGAGGCCCGCGGAGTGATCGACTTCCGTAAGCACGTGGCCTGGTACCTCAAGGGATTCTCGGTCGGGTCCGAGATGCGCAAGAAGCTCGCGGTGACCTCGTCCCTGGACGAGATGAGTGCTCATCTGAGCGAGCTGGACCTGGACCAGCCCTGGCCCGAGGGCGCGGACGGCCCCCGCGGCCGGACGTCCGGAAACAACCGGGTTGTCCTCCCGGACGGCTGGCTCAAGGATCCGTACGACTGCGCCGGGGTGAGCGAGGAAGCCGAACTGGACACGTCCGGAGGCTGAACGAACGGCGTGATATGCGCCACGCATGCGTGGGGTTGCGCTCAGATGAGCGCAAAAACCGCGGCTGCATTTCTCAAAGGGTGGCACTGGGTGCCACCCTTTGTTCGTTCAAGAAGTGAACACAATTGTATCGATCATCGCTCATCTGAGCTTCCAGGGGCCACTTCGACCCCTTCCGGTTTCGAGAGGTGAAAGCTCTTCGGAGGATCTGGCTACTCTCTAGTTACTTTCGATCTGCTGGCGGACGGGTGGTCGACGCCATGGGACCGCCAAGTGGGCGTACCCAGATACCTTCGATCTGGGTATGTTCCTCGGCGTCAGGGCAGCCACCGAGTCCTCGAGGAGTCGAGACCCGTGTCGGAAAACAAAGATCAGAAGTTCGTCTACGACTTCACCGAGGGGAACCGCGACCTCAAGGACCTCCTCGGCGGCAAGGGAGCCAACCTCGCCGAGATGACCAACCTGGGTCTCCCGGTCCCTCCCGGCTTCACCATCACCACCGAGGCCTGCAAGGTCTACCTCGACAGCGGCGCGGCCCCGGCCGCCCTGCAGGACGAGGTCAGCGCCCACCTTGAAGCCCTCGAAGCGAAGATGGGCAAGAAGCTCGGTCAGTCCGACGACCCGCTCCTGGTCTCCGTCCGCTCGGGTGCCAAGTTCTCCATGCCCGGCATGATGGACACGGTCCTCAACATCGGCCTCTCCGACGCCTCGGTCGCCGGCCTCGCCGCGCAGGCGAACAACGAGCGCTTCGCCTGGGACTCGTACCGCCGCCTCATCCAGATGTTCGGCAAGACCGTGCTGGGCGTGGACGGCGAGCTCTTCGAGGAAGCCCTCGAGGAGGCCAAGGCCGCCAAGAAGATCACCGTCGACACCGACCTCGACGCCGCCGACCTCAAGAGCCTGGTCGCGGTCTTCAAGGACATCGTCGCCAAGGAGGCGGGCCGCGCCTTCCCGCAGGACCCGCGCGAGCAGATGGACCTCGCCGTCCACGCCGTCTTCGACTCCTGGAACGGCGACCGCGCCAAGCTCTACCGCCGCCAGGAGCGCATCCCGGGCGACCTGGGCACGGCCGTCAACGTCTGCTCCATGGTCTTCGGCAACCTCGGCCCCGACTCGGGCACCGGCGTCGCCTTCACCCGCGACCCGGCCACCGGCCACGCGGGCGTCTACGGCGACTACCTCCAGGACGCCCAGGGCGAGGACGTCGTCGCCGGCATCCGCAACACCGTGCCGCTGGCCGACCTCGAGGCGATCGACAAGGCCTCGTACGACCAGCTGATGCAGATCATGACCACCCTCGAGACGCACTACAAGGACCTGTGCGACATCGAGTTCACGATCGAGCGCGGCCAGCTGTGGATGCTGCAGACCCGCGTCGGCAAGCGCACCGCCGGCGCCGCCTTCCGCATCGCCACCCAGCTCGTGGACCAGGGCCTGATCGACGAGGCCGAGGCCCTCCAGCGGGTCAACGGCGCCCAGCTCGCCCAGCTGATGTTCCCGCGCTTCGACGAGAGCGCCCAGGTCACGCAGCTCGGCCGGGGCATCGCCGCCTCCCCGGGCGCGGCCGTCGGCAAGGCCGTCTTCGACTCGTACACGGCCGTCAAGTGGTCCCGTTCCGGCGAGAAGGTCATCCTGATCCGCCGCGAGACCAACCCGGACGACCTGGACGGCATGATCGCCTCCGAGGGCATCCTGACCTCCCGCGGCGGCAAGACCTCGCACGCGGCCGTGGTCGCCCGCGGCATGGGCAAGACCTGTGTCTGCGGCGCGGAGGAGCTGGACGTCGACACCAAGCGCCGCCGGATGACCACCTCCGAGGGCACGGTGATCGAGGAGGGCGACGTCGTCTCGATCGACGGCTCCACCGGCAAGGTCTACCTCGGCGAGGTGCCCGTCGTGCCCTCCCCGGTCGTCGAGTACTTCGAGGGCCGGATGCACGCCGGCGCCGACGACGCCGACGAGCTGGTCCAGGCCGTCCACCGGGTCATGGCCTACGCCGACCGGGTCCGCCGCCTGCGGGTCCGCGCCAACGCCGACAACGCCGAGGACGCCCTGCGCGCCCGCCGCTTCGGCGCCCAGGGCATCGGCCTGTGCCGCACCGAGCACATGTTCCTCGGCGAGCGTCGCGAGATGGTCGAGAAGCTGATCCTGGCCGACCACGAGGACGAGCGGAACGACGCCCTCGCGGCCCTGCTGCCGCAGCAGAAGAAGGACTTCGTCGAGCTCTTCGAGGCGATGGACGGCCTGCCCGTCACCGTCCGGCTGCTCGACCCGCCGCTGCACGAGTTCCTGCCCGACATCACCGAGCTGTCGGTGCGCGTCGCGCTCGCCGAGGCCCGCGAGGACCACAACGAGAACGACCTGCGCCTGCTCCAGGCGGTGCACCGGCTGCACGAGCAGAACCCGATGCTGGGTCTGCGCGGCGTCCGCCTGGGCCTGGTCATCCCCGGCCTGTTCACCATGCAGGTACGGGCGATCGCCGAGGCCGCGGCCGAGCGCAAGAACGCCAAGGGCGACCCGCGCGTGGAGATCATGATCCCGCTGGTGGGCACCGTCCAGGAGCTGGAGATCGTCCGCGAGGAGGCCGAGGGCGTCATCGCCGAGGTCGAGGCCGCCACCGGCGTCGAGCTCAAGCTCGCCCTGGGCACGATGATCGAGCTGCCGCGCGCCGCGCTGACCGCCGGCCAGATCGCCGAGGCCGCGGAGTTCTTCTCCTTCGGCACCAACGACCTGACCCAGACGGTGTGGGGCTTCTCCCGCGACGACGTCGAGGCCAGCTTCTTCACCGCCTACCTGGAGAAGGGCATCTTCGGGGTCTCGCCCTTCGAGACCATCGACAAGGACGGCGTCGGCAAGCTGGTCCGCGACGCGGTCCAGGCCGGCCGGGCCACCCGCCCCGACCTCAAGCTCGGCGTCTGCGGCGAGCACGGCGGCGACCCGGAGTCGGTGCACTTCTTCCACGAGGCCGGCCTGGACTACGTGTCCTGCTCGCCCTTCCGGATCCCGGTGGCGCGCCTGGAAGCCGGCCGCGCCGCGGCCGAGTCCAAGGGCAGCGACAGCCGCTGAAGCCACGGGGGCGGACCTCTGTCACCCGCCCCCGTAGGGCAGATCCGGCCACTCCGGGTGTTTTCCGCCGCCCGGAGCGCGCCGTCCGCCCGCCCCGGTCCGCACCCGTCCCGGGATCCCTGACCCCCTGGGCCGGGCGCGGACCGCCCACGGAACCGTCCTCCGCTCCCCGACCTCATGGAGCGGAGGACGGTTCCGGCATGTCCGCCGCCGGGCGGTGGTGTCGTATGAGCCGGGTGCGTCGGGGCACGACGAAGCGCCCTGGAAATCCGGCATATCCAAAAACAAGCGGAATTCAACCAGCAGGCGGCGGGCGGATCCCCACCCGCCCGCCGCCTCCTGTCAATCAGCCGGACACGTCGGCGCTTCCCGAGGCGACCGACCGCCAGGCTCCGCAAAGCCCCCCACGGCCTTCGCGGAGCGTTTCCGGTCGCCCCGGAGTGTGCCCGGCGGACCCAAGCATTTCGCTTGTCACGCCCCTGCCGAAAGGGGTTTCAACTGTGGCCGAAAGGGCGTGGTGACGTCCCGTGACGGTGTGCATACTCATGGGGCGGGGTGATTGCGGTTGCACAGGTGGGGGTTCGGTGCTGCGTATCCATTTCACTGGAGTGGACCTGGCACGGGTACGGATGGCGGGGAGACCCGATGCGTTGTGGGAAACGATTCTGAGTTTTCATCGATTAAGAGACAGACGAGACGCCCGCCTGTTCGGTGAATGGCGTACGGAAACACGTACCCGGTTGAATGGTGAAACACGCCTGCTCGGTGCGCTGATACCTCCTCGGGGGTATTTCCCGGACTTCCTGACCCCCGGCGAGGGCCGGTACGGGGTGGAGCTCGGGCTGGACGCGCTGCGCGGCACCCGCGCCCCGCGGCTGCGCAAGGAGCTGTCCTTGCTGGCCGGAGGCGCGCCGCCGGCCCCGCGGCTGCGCGAGTTCACCGAATCCGGGCCCGAGCGGCTGGGCCGTCTCGTGGGCGAGCTGCGCGCGTACCACCGCGCGGCCGTGGAGCCGTACTGGACGCACATCCAAGCGCAGGTCGAGGCGGAGCGGGCGGCCCGCGGCCGGGCGCTGCTCGACGGCGGGGCGGACGAGCTGCTGTCCTCCCTGCCGCCGATGCTGCGCTGGCGGGCGCCGGTGCTGGAGTGCGACTACCCGGTGGACCGGGACGTCCGGCTGCGCGGGCGGGGGCTGCTGCTGCAGCCGTCGTTCTTCTGCCGGCGGACCGCGGTGACCCTGGCGGACCCGGAGCTGCCGCCCGTCCTGGTCTACCCGGCCGCGGCGGAGCTCGCGGCCGCCGCGGGGCCCCGCCGGACCGACCCGTGCAACCAGCGCAACCTGGGCAAGCTGGTCGGCCACACCCGGTCGGTGGTGCTCCGGGCCATCGGGGACGGGGCGACCACCAGCGAACTGGCCCGCCGGGCCGGGGTGTCGCTCGCCTCGGCCAGCCAGCACGCCTGCGTGATGCGCGAGGCGGGTCTGGTGACGACCCTGCGGCACGGCAACGCCGTGCTGCACACGGTCACCCCGCTGGGGGCGGCGCTGCTCAAGGGCGGCGCGGTCGCCTCCTGAGGGGCGCACAGGACGGGGGCCGGACGCCGGCCCGGCCCCCGTCGGGCGCCCGCGCGTGCCCCGGACGCGCCCGAGCGCCCCTCCGACCCCACCTGACCAGGACCTTCGGCCCTGGGTACGGGCCCCGCGCGGGGGCAGTCTGGAGGGATGGAGCACTACCCCGCCGCCGCCGACATCGCGAACCGCCGGGACCTGGAGGTCCTGCTGCGCCGGTTCTACGCGGCCGCCTTCGAGGACCCCCGCATCGGCCCCTTCTTCACCGAGATCGCCGGCACCGACCTCGAGGTGCACCTGCCCCGGATCGCCGACTTCTGGGAGCGGGCGCTCTTCCGCACCGCCGAGTACCGGCGCAACGCCTTCGCCCCGCACGCCGCCCTCGCCTCCGTCCGGGCGCTGACCGCCGAGGACTTCGGCCGGTGGGTACAGCTGTGGCACGCCACCGTCGACGGCCTGCACCGGGGACCCCACGCGGAACGGGCCAAGGCCCAGGGCGAGCGGATCGCCCTCGCGCTGCACGGCCGCCTGGCCGGGCCCGGGGCCTCCCTCGCGGGCTCCGAGAACCGCGGCTTCATCCCTCTGGCCGCCCTCCAGCTGCGCTCCGCGGCCTGAGCACACCCCGCTGACCTGCGCTTTCACTCCCGCGGAAAAACTTCCCGGGAAAACGCGCCACGGCCGATGAGTTCCGGGCGGGGCCGCGGTCTATCTCTGTGACACCACCGCCCACCGGGGGCGGGGAGCACCGGGAAGAGGCCGCCGATGTCCGCCACCATGATCTTCGTCAACCTGCCCGTCAAGGACCTGGAGGCCAGCAAGGCCTTCTGGGGCAAGGTCGGCTACTCCTTCAACCCGCAGTTCACCGACGACACCGCCGCCTGCATGGTCATCAGCGACACGATCTTCGCGATGCTGCTCACCGAGGCGAAGTTCGAGGAGTTCGCCACCAAGCCGGTCGCGGACGCGTCCAAGACCACCGAGGTCATGACCGCCCTCAGCTGCCAGAGCCGCGAGGAGGTCGACCGGATCGCCGAGGCGGCACTGGGTGCCGGCGGGGTCGAGCCGCGCCCGGTCCAGGACCTCGGCTTCATGTACGGCCGGGCCTTCGAGGACCTGGACCACCACGTCTGGGAGCTGGTCTGGATGGACCCGGCCGCGGTCCAGGGCTGAGCGGCCGGTTCCGGTCCCGGGCGGTGGTCAGGCCGTGCGCACCCGGTAGGTGCGCACCGCCACCCCGTCCTCGTCCAGGCACCGCCCCGACTCCAGGTCGAAGCGCTGCTTGAGGAGCGGCGAGGCGACGAACGGCCGCCCCTGCGCCGAGCCCAGCAGCCCCCGCGCCAGCACCTGCGCCCCGGTGAAGGGGTCCTGGTTGCCGATGGCGTACGGCCGGCCCGCCCGGTCGAGGAAGAGCGCGGCCTGGCTCCCGTCGGGCAGCAGGGCTGCGACCCCGCGGCCCGGGGTGAGCGCCCCCAGCTCGCAGACGGCGAACCAGTCGTCTCCGGTGTGTAGTTCGAGCGTCATCAGACCGTGGTCCCTTCCAGGGTGCGGACGGTGGGGGAGAGGGTGAGGACCGCGAGGTCCGGCTTGACCTGGTCGCGCTCGGGCACGAACCGCACGGTCGGGTCGGGGGCGCCCGGCGCGTTGACGAAGGAGACGAACCGCCGCAGCCGGTCCGGGTCCTCCAGCGTCTCGGCCCACTCGTCGCGGTAGCTGGTCACGTGCGCGGCCATCAGCGCCTCCAGCTCCGCGCACAGCCCCAGCGAGTCCTCCACGACCACCTCGCGCAGGTGGGCGAGGCCGCCCTCCAGCCGCTCCAGCCAGGTGGAGGTCCGCTCCAGCCGGTCGGCGGTGCGGATGTAGAACATCAGGAACCGGTCGATCAGCCGGACCAGTTCCGCGTCGGTCAGGTCCTGGGCCAGCAGGTCGGCGTGCCGGGGTGTGGCGCCGCCGTTCCCGCCCACGTACAGGTTCCACCCGTTGGCGGTGGCGATCACCCCGAAGTCCTTGCTCTGCGCCTCGGCGCACTCGCGGGCGCAGCCGGAGACCGCCGACTTCAGCTTGTGCGGCGCGCGCAGGCCCCGGTAGCGCAGCTCCAGGTCGATGGCCATCTTGACGCTGTCCTGCACGCCGTACCGGCACCAGGTCTGCCCGACGCAGGACTTGACCGTCCGCAGGGCCTTGCCGTAGGCGTGGCCGGACTCGAAGCCGGCGTGCACCAGCCGGGCCCAGATGGAGGGCAGCTGGTCGACGCGGGCCCCGAAGAGGTCGATCCGCTGACCGCCGGTGATCTTGGTGTAGAGCCCGAAGTCCCGGGCCACCTCGCCGATCACGATCAGCTTCTCGGGGGTGATCTCGCCGCCCGGGATGCGGGGGACCACCGAATAGGAGCCGTTGCGCTGCATGTTGGCGAGGTGGTGGTCGTTGGTGTCCTGGAGGGCGGCCTGCTCCCCGTCCAGGACGTAGCCGCCGGCGCCGATGGCCGGGGCCAGCGAGGCGATGATCGAACCGACCGCCGGCTTGCACACCTCGCAGCCCTCGCCGCCCCGGGCGTCCTCACGGCCGTGGCTGTCGAGCAGCTGACCGTACGAGGTGATCTCCAGGGTGCGGACGATCTCGTAGAGCTCGGCCCGGGTGTAGCCGAAGCAGCCGCACAGACCCTTGTCGGTGGCGGCCGGCAGCAGCTGGCCGATGACCTTGAGGCAGCTGCCGCAGCCGGTGCCGGCCTTGGTGCACTTCTTGACCTCGGGCAGCGAGGTGAGCGCCGTGATGGCCTTCTTGGTGACGTTGTGGCAGGAGCAGATCACCGCGTCGTCGGGCAGCGAGGCCGGGCCCAGGGCGGCCGGCGCGCCGATCCCGGCGGGCAGCACCAGCTGCTCGGGGGCGACCGGCGGCACCGAGCCGGTGAGCGGGCGCAGCACGCCGTACGCGTCCGCCTCGCCGACCAGCACCCCGCCGAGCAGGGTGCCGTCGGGGGCGACGACCAGCTTCTTGTAGATCCCCGAGCGGGAGTCGGAGTAGACCACGTCCAGGCAGCCCTCGGCGGTGCCGTGGGCGTCGCCGAAGGAGGCCACGTCCACCCCGAGCAGCTTGAGCTTGGTGGACAGGTCCGCGCCGGTGAACTCCCGGTCCCCGGCGCTCTCCAGCAGGTCGTCGGCGGCCGTCAGGGCCATCTCGTAGCCGGGTGCGACCAGGCCGTAGACCCGGCCGTCGACGGCCAGCGCGCACTCGCCGACGGCGTAGACGCGCGGGTCGGAGGTGCGGCAGCGGGAGTCGACGGCGATGCCGCCGCGCTCGCCCACGGTCAGCCCGCAGTCCCGGGCCAGCTGGTCGCGGGGCCGGACACCGGCCGAGAAGACCACCAGCTCGGTCTCCAGGGTGCTGCCGTCGGACAGCTTCATCCCGGTGACCTCGCCGCCGGGACCGGTCAGGACCTCCTGCGTGCCGGTGCCGGTGTGGACGGTCAGGCCCATGTCCTCGATGGTGCGCAGCAGGGCCGCGCCGCCGCCCTCGTCGACCTGTACGGGCATCAGGCGCGGGGCGAACTCGACCACGTGGGCCGTCATCCCCAGGCCCTTGAGGGCGCCGGCCGCCTCCAGGCCGAGCAGCCCGCCGCCGACCACCGCGCCGGTGGTGCGGCCGCGGGCGTACTCCTCGATCGCGAGCAGGTCCTCGATGGTCCGGTAGACGAAGCAGCCGGTGGCGTCCTTGCCGGGGACCGGCGGCACGAAGGGGTACGAGCCGGTGGCCAGGACCAGCGTGTCGTACCCGAACACCCGCCCGGAGCGGGCGGTGACGGTACGGGCCGCCCGGTCGACGGACTCGGCCGGGTCGTCGAGGTACAGCTCGATCCCGTGCTCCTCGACGAAGCCCGCCGGGGTCATCGACAGCTCCTCGGCGGAGGTGCCGGAGAAGTACGAGGTGAGGTGGACCCGGTCGTAGGCGGGGCGGGGCTCCTCGCAGAGCACGACGACGCGGTGGGTGCCGGTCAGTCCGCGTTCGGCGAGCGCTTCGAGGTAGCGCTGGCCGACCATGCCGTGCCCGATGAGCACGATCGTGGGGCGGGGCGCGGCGGTCTTCGCCATGGTCAGTAGCCTCCGTCGTCGGTGAGCAGGTGGAGCGGCGAGCCGGGCAGGGGTTCGTCCCCCTCCCATGTGCGGGCGAGCGCCCCCACGGTGGACAGTTCGCCCAGCAGCACCCCGCCGACCAGCCGGTCCTCGCGGAGGACGACCTTGCGGTAGGTGCTGCGGGTGGCGTCGGCGAGGCGTACGACCTCGTCGCCGGGGAGCGGGCTGGTCTCCCCGAAGGCGGCCAGGTCGAGCGGGAGCCCGGGGGCGCGGGCGGGGAGGGTGAGGCGGGTCAGGGCGCGGGTGCCGGTGTAGGGCTCCGCGGCGGGCCCGTGTCCGGCCGCGGTCCGGTCCGCGGCCAGCACCCCGGCGAGGGCGTCGGCCTGTTCCAGGGCAGGGCCGGCCAGGCCGTAGACGTGGCCGCGGTGTTCGGCGCAGTCGCCGATGGCGTGGACGTACGGGTCGCTCGTGGTGAGGGTGTCGTCGACGACGATGCCGCGGGCCGTCTCCAGGCCCGCTGCCCGGGCCAGGCCGATGCGGGGGCGGACCCCGCAGGCCAGGACGACGAGTTCGGCGTCGAGGCGGTAGCCGTCGGCCAGCTCGACCCCGGTGACCCGGCGGTCGCCTGCGGCGCTGGTCCCCTCCCCACCCCTTCCCGAAACCGGTGGGCGGCTGCCCCCCGATCCCCCCCCCCCCCCCAACCCCGCCGGGGTGCCGCGCACCCCCTGGAGATAGTGGAGAAGACGGAGGAGGAGCAGCCGGCCATCGCG
>NZ_JBFBGK010000095.1:0-33832 GCF_040684615.1 Streptomyces sp. NPDC089919 | reverse complement strand
CTCCTCCAGCCCCGCCGGCGATTGAGGCGCGGCTCCCGGGCCCGCGCCCGGCCGCTGCGCGGAGCCAGCCCCACCCCGCCCCTTCCCGAAACCGGTGGGCGGCTGCCCCCGGAGCCCCCATACCGACGCTCCGCGCCGGTGCGCTCAAACGCCGCGCGGCTGGAAGGGGTACAGCGGGGCTCCGCCCCGGACCCCGCGCCTCAAACGCCGGCGAGGCTGGTACGCCCCGCACCGCCGCTGCGCGGCGGTCGCCTCAAGCGCCGGTGGGGCTAGGTGTGCCGGCCCGCGGCGGGGCCGGGTGGGGTGTACGGCACCGGAGCGGGGTCATGCCAGCGCCGCCGTCACGGTTTTGGGCAGGAGACCTGGTCGCCCGTTACCACGCCGAATTCGCCCTGGTAGGGGTCTTCGGCTCGGACGGGGACGACCTTGCGGAAGTCCGTGCCGGCGGTGACGCGGAGGGTGGGGCCCAGGCCGGGGACGGCGCGGAGGGCGGCGCCGTCCAGGGCGGTGGCCAGGGTCTTGGCCGAGCGGTCCCAGCGGGGGTCGTAGACGACCACCGTGCGGGTCACGGTCCGGCTGGCCCCGGCGGTCGGCGCCTGGGTGGTGTTGAAGCCGGTGGCCCGCAGGGCCTTGTCGACCCGGCCGCCGAGCCCGTCGATGCGGGTGCCGTTCTCGACCGCGACCCGGATCTGCTGGGGGGCCACGTCCACCAGCACCGCCTGCTGCCGCGGCTTGGCGCGGACCGGCGCGAGCGGCTTGTCCTCGCGCAGCGCCTCGAAGAGCCGGGCGGCCTTGGGGCCGTCCCACCGCACCACCGAGCCCAGCGGCTTGACCGGGGGCCCGGACGGCAGGATCGGTACCGAGGCGAACTCGGAGGAGGCCGGGGTGAATTCGCGCATGGCCTGGCCGAGCGCCAGCATCTCGGTGGAGCCGAAGCCCGGGTCGGCCCGGACGGAGCCCAGGAGGGTGGCACTGACCTCCTTGAACTTGACCGGGTTCAGCAGCACCCCGCTCCCGGTGGCCTGGGAGATCAGCGCGGCGATGAACCGCTGCTGGCGCTGCATCCGGCCGAGGTCGGCGGCCCCGTCGACATGCCGCGAGCGGACGTACTGGAGGGCCTGGCCGCCGGTCAGCTTGTGGGTGCCGGGCAGCAGGTCGAGGCCCGTGTAGGAGTCGCGCATCGCCTTGGCGGTGCAGATCTCCACCCCGCCCATCGCGTCGACGGTCTTCATGAAGCTGGTGAAGTCGACCTCGAGGTAGTGGTCGATCTTGACCCGGGTCATGTTCTCGACCGTCCGCACGGTCAGGTTGGGCCCGCCCTCCGCGTAGGCGGCGTTCAGCTTCACCGGGTGCGGCCCGTGGTGCTTGCCGGTGAAGCGGTCCACGTGCGCGGGCACCTCGGCGTAGCTGTCCCGGGGCAGGCTGATCACGCTGGCCCGCTCCCGGTCCCCCGAGACGTGCACCAGCATGATCGTGTCGGTGCAGTGGCAGGCCGCGCCGCCCAGCCGGTACTCCCGCTTGTCCTCCTTGGTGATCTTGTCCCGCTCGTCGGTGCCGACGATCAGGAAGTTCACGCCGTGTCCGGCCTGCGGGCGGTTCTTCATGTCCTTGAAGGGGTCGACCCGGCTGATGCCGGTGTCCAGGCCGGTCATCACCGCGTGCCCGATGGCCCCGGAGCCCAGGACCACCACCGAGAGGGTGGTCGCCAGCCGCACCCCCCAGCGGGGACGAGCCGCCTTCCGCCCCCGGCCACCGCCGGGAGGTGCCCCCCGCGGGCCGCGGCCGCGCGGGGGTCCGTGCGGCGGCCGGGGACGGGGGGAGCGCTGCGGCTGGGGCACGGGGGGCACCTCCGTGGACGGCACGGGCAGGCAGGAACGGGGCCGGCGGGAGCATGCGGAACGGGCCCCGGGCGATCCTCAGGACAGTAGGCCCATACGATCAGCGGCCGTCCGCGCCGCTCCTGGGGCACGCGGCCGGTTCCCCCGTACGCGGTAACGTGAGCGCCGATATTGACGCCCCCGGGGCCCTGGCCGGCGGCCGCCCGCCCGGCTCCGCCCCGGCCCCGCCCGAAGGACCTCATGCCCGCGCAGCAGCAGCCCGCAGTCTCGGTGATCATGCCCGTGCTCAACGAGGAGCGCCATCTGCGCGACTCCGTCCGGCACATACTCGGGCAGCGGTACGCGGGCGAGATGGAGGTGGTGATCGCGCTGGGGCCCTCCACGGACCGCACGGACGAGATCGCCGCCGAACTCGTCCGCGAGACCGCCTCGGACGACCGGGCGCGGGTGCGCACCGTCCCGAACCCGACCGGCCGGACCCCCGCCGCGCTGAACGCCGCGATCAGGGCCTCCCGCCACCCGGTCGTGGTGCGCGTCGACGGCCACGGCATGCTCTCGCCGGACTACATATCGACCGCGGTCCGCCTCCTGGAGGAGACCGGGGCGCAGAACGTCGGCGGGATCATGCACGCCGAGGGGGAGAACGCCTGGGAGGAGGCGGTGGCCGCCGCGATGACCTCGAGGATCGGCGTGGGCAACGCGGCCTTCCACACGGGCGGTACGGCCGGCCCGGCGGACACCGTATACCTGGGCGTCTTCCGCCGTGAGGCGCTGGAGCGGCAGGGCGGCTACAAGGAGGAGTTCATCCGGGCGCAGGACTGGGAGCTGAACTTCCGGATCCGTGCGGCCGGCGGGCTGATCTGGTTCTCGCCCGAGCTGACGGTGCGGTACCGGCCGCGGCCCTCGGTCCGGGCGCTGGCCAAGCAGTACAAGGACTACGGGCGCTGGCGCCACGTGGTGGCCCGCTACCACCCGGGCTCGATCAACCTGCGGTACCTGGCGCCGCCGGCCGCGGTCAGCGCGGTCGCGGCCGGGCTGGTGGCGGGCGCGGTGCTGACGCCCTGGGCGTTCGTGGTCCCGGCCGGCTACCTGGCGGCGGTCACGGCCGGTTCGGTGCCGGCGGGCAGGGGCATGTCGGCCGGGGCCCGGGTGCGCATCCCGCTGGCCCTGGCGACCATGCACATGTCCTGGGGCTTCGGCTTCCTGACCAGCCCCAGGTCGCTGGCGCGCAGGGTGATCGCCAGCCGCCGGGCGGCCGTCCGCACGGAGGACGCCGCCGTCTAGGCCGCCGCACGGACATGCGGAGGGCCCGGCGGACGTGTGGTCCGCCGGGCCCTTCCCGTGCCCGCGGCTACCAGGTGAAGCCGGGCTGGATCTCCATGCAGGCGCCCTCGTCGTCGCCGTTGAGAGGGCGGGCCGACTCGGGGGCCTTGGTGGGGGCGGCCGGCGGCGGGGCGGGCTTGTCGCCGGTGCGCCAGTCCTTGCCGACGAAGAGGGTCACCCCGGAGACGTCGGTGGACTTCTGCACGGCGGTGGCCGGCAGGCCCAGCGCGGTGGCCACCGCCAGGGCGTCACCGGCCTGGTCCGGGCTGGCGTACCGGACCAGGGTGGTGTCCTCGCCGGCGGTCTCGTTGTCGGCCTTGGCACGGGTGAAGCCCTTGCCGCCGAGGAGGGTGACCACGTCACCGGCCCGGCCGCGGACCCGCAGCTCGGCCCGGTCCTTGCCGCTGGTGGCGTTGCGGACCATGACGGGGATCTCGGCCGGGGGCGCCGCCGGGTCGGCGGGCGGGGTGGCGGTGGCGGCCGGCTTGGGCTTGGCGGGGGCCTTGCCGTCGAGCGGGACGTCGTCGCGGACCATCTGGAAGAGCTGCTGGGCGTCGTGGGTGCTGGGCTCGACCTTGCCGCTGATCAGGTTGCTCGCCACCCAGGGCATGGTGGTCATGGTGATGCGCCCGGTGGGGACCTTCTTCAGCTCCATGCTGAGGTCGAAGAGCCGGTCGATCCGGTCCAACGAGGGGTCCACGACCATGGCGTTGACGGCCGCCTCGGCCAGGCTGTGGAGCTTGAGCGGGTTGCTGAGCTTGGCGTTCTTGCGGAACTCGCGGGCCATGGAGTTCATGTACATGTGCTGGGCGTGGGTGCGGCCGAGGTCGCTGCCGTCCTCGAAGCCGTAGCGGGTGCGCAGCCACTGGAGGGCCTGGACGCCCTTGATGGTGCTGGTGCCCTGGGGCAGCTTCAGGCCGGAGCCCTTGCCGGTGGAGGTGCGGGAGTAGACGTTCTTGCGGACGCAGACCGGGACGCCGCCGACGGCGTCGGCCATGGAGACCACGCCCGAGAAGTCGATCATCATGAAGTGGTCGATGGGTATCCCGGTGAGCTCCTGCCAGGTGGCCACCGTGCAGCCCGGACCGCCGCGGCCCAGCGACTCGTTGATGGGGCGCACGTGCTGGGTGGCCTCGTAGACCTTGCCGTCGGTGTCGGTGCACTTGGGCAGCTTGAGCAGGGTGTCGCGGGGCATGCTGATCACGGACATGTTGCTGCGGTCCGCGGAGAGGTGCACCAGCATCTGCACGTCGGCGAGCGGGGTGCCGCCGAAGGTGTCCTTGGCGCCGCCCAGTTCCTCGTTCTCCTTGCTGTCGCGCGCGTCGGAGCCGATGAGCAGGATGTTCAGGGGGGTCTGGCCGAAGGCGTTGGGCTTGGAGCCGCCGAGCTTGTGGTCGCCGAGGTTCAACGCATCCGTCTTGATGCTGTCGTTGAGGTGGCGGTAGTACAGGTAGCCGGCGCCGGCGGTGGCGAGGACCGCCACGGACAGGCCGATGGCGAGCACGCGCAGGACGCGCACCCGGCCGCGCCGGACCGGCCGGCCGCCTCCGCGGCGGCCGGCGCGCCGGCCGCGACCGGACCCGTCGCGGGGTCCGGGGACGGAGCCGGGCGCGCCCTGCTCCGTCCCCGGTATGCCACCGGGCGCCTGGGCCTGCGCCCCCTCCCCCCGCACGCTGCTCTGGCTCACGCGTAACCCCCCATTGGTCCTGATGCGTGTCAGGCCGTATTCGTCATGTCGTACCGGCTGTCGGTGCCGTCACTTGTGTCTGACTGCTTTTCGCGGCTGCGCGTTGCCCGCGGCGGCCTACTTGGCGCACGTGGCCTTGTCGGCCTCGACGCGCTGGATGCCCTCCGGTGCCTTCTTCGGTGCGGTGAGCGGGATGCCCGCGCCCTTGAAGTCCGCCCCGAGGGTGAGCTTCATCGGGGTGCGGTCCGGGACGTCGGCGGTGCCCGGCTTGAGCGCCGAGGCGGGCAGGCCCATCAGGTCGGCCAGCTCGCGGGCCTGGTCGGCCTGGTTCGGTGCGTAGACCAGGGACGTCTTCTCCAGCTTCTCGGGCGCGTTGCCGTTGTTGCTGGACCGGGTGACGCCCTGGGAGTTCTGCAGCCATTCGAGGGTGGTCTGGGCGGAGCCGGTGGGGCCGCCGCCGTTGTAGACCTCGACCCGGACCGCCGAGGCGGCCGCGCGGGTGCCCTGGAGCAGGGCGTCCTGCTTGTCCTGGGCCTCCTGCTTCTCCTTCTTGACCTCGGTGAGCGAGGTGTCCGACCGGATCATCGCGAGCAGCGGCTCGGCCTGGGACTGGCGGACCACGACGGTGGCCTTGATGCGCTCGGCCGGGTTGTCGTCCACCGGGAGGGTGGTGAAGGTGATGTTCTTCGGGTTGACGTCCTTGAGCTCCTTGGCCAGCTTGGTCAGCTGGTTGATGCTCCCTATCCCGGTGTCCACGGTGAGCGCCTTGGTGGCCGCCTCGGCGAGGGAGAGGACCTTCTTGGGGCTGGTGAGCGTGTCCTTCGACTTCATCTCGCGGATCATCGAACCCAGGAACGCCTGCTGCGTCTTGATCCGGTCGAGGTCGCTCTCGTTGCCGAAGGCGTGCCGGGTGCGGACGAAGGCCAGGGCCTGTTCGCCGGACAGCCGGTGCTCGCCCTTGGTCAGCTTGAGCTTGGACTTCTTGTCGTCGACGTCCTTGGCCACGCAGACCGGCACGCCGCCGACCGCGGAGCTGAGCGTCTTGACGGCGTTGAAGTCGGCCATCATGAAGTGGTCCACGGGGATGCCGGTGAGCTTCTTGACGGTGCGCATGGTGCAGCCGGGGTCGCGGCCGTCCTGGCCGAGGCTGGTGTTGAAGCGGACGCCCGGGGTGCCGGGGATCGTCTTGAGCGATCCGTCGGGCTGCTTGGTGGGGCAGTCCGGGACGTCGGTGATCAGGTCGCGGGGGATGGACAGCACGGTCGCGTTGGACCGGTCCTTGGCGACGTGGAAGAGCAGCGTGGTGTCGGCGTGGCCGACGCTGTTCGCGTCTCCGTAGCCCTCGTTGCCCGAGCCGGTGCGCTTGTCCGTGCCGATGATCAGGATGTTGATGGCCTGGTCGGTCTGGAAGCCGCTGGCACCGGCGTCGCCGACGTCGAGCTTGCTGATGTTGCTGTTCAGGTGCTGGTAGTAGAGGTACCCGCCGACCGAGGCGGCGACCAGCACGAAGGCCATGGAGCCGCCGGTGATCAGCAGCACCTTCTTCCTGCGGTCACCGCCACCGCCGCCGCGCTTGCGGCCGGAGCGCCGGCCGCCGGGGGGCGGGTTCCCGCCGCCGCGGCGCTGGCCGGGCAGCCCGGGCGCGGTGCGGACGGGCGGGCCGGCGGGCGCCGCCGCCTTGCCCGCTCCGGCGGCCGGGGCCGCGGCGGGGGCGGGGGCTCTGTGCGCCGACGCGGAGGGGGCTCTGCGGGGGCGGGCGACCGACGGCTGCCCTGCGGAGCTGTCCAGTCGCAGTTCGTAGTTGCCAGTGCGGGGGTTGAGCACCCACTGGTCTGCGGGGTCGATGTCGTCCGCCCGCCCACGGCCTTGCGCATCCACGGTTGTCTGAATCCTCCGTCGGTGCCACACGAGGCGCCTCCCCCCAGGCGCTCGGTCGTCGATCCGGCAGTACACGGCCCGCCTTCTGCGAGCTGGGCACCGGATCGCTCACCTTATCCGCAGGGTTCGGCCGCAAACCATGCTGGTGACAAATTCCACTCCCCTTATAACGGGGCAATACACCCATCCCACTCGGCGTTCACGCACCCTTGGCGATTGCTTTACCGGCAGGTTGCGTTATCCGCGGTGGTCCCCGTGAACGTCGGTACGGGGGTGGGGGTTCCGGCCACCGTGGCGGAAGGGCTTCGGCCGGCGTTCGGTTCGCCGCCCCGGTCCGCACCGGTTTGGGGGCCTTCGCCGGATCGGCCCGCGGTCGCCTGTTCGGTGCTCGGCGAGGGCTTGGGGGCGGTCAGGGGCACCGCCTTGTCCAGCCGCAGTTGCCGGAAGAGCTGGGAGGCATCCGGTTCGAGCAGCTCGTCCCGGTTCGGGTTGGCCGCGTACGGCTGCCGGGGGACGGTCAGGAACTGCGTGCGGTCGGTGGGGATCTCCCTCATGCCGCGGACGAGTTCGTACAGGTCGCGCAGCGAGGCCAGGCCCGGGTCGGTGGTGAGCGAGGAGGTGGCCGCGTCCAGCAGCGGGTACAGCTTCGCCGGGTTGAGCAGCACGCCGTTGCTCTGCACCTTGGTGACCAGGGCGGCCAGGAACTGCTGCTGGCGGCCCATCCGGTCGGTGTCGCTGCCGTTGCCCAGGCTGTAGCGGGCCCGGACGAAGCCCAGCGCCTGCTCGCCGTGCAGGGTCTGGCGGCCGGCCGGGAGCTTCAGCTTCGCCTCGGCGTCGTCCACCGGCTGCTTGAGGCAGACCTCCACGCCCCCGATGGCGTCCACCATCTTCTTGAAGCCGCGGAAGTCGACGACCATGTGGTGGTCGATCCGGATGCCGGTCATGTTCTCGACCGTGCGGATCGTGCAGGCCGCGCCGCCGAACTCGAAGGCCCAGTTGAACTGCGCGAACTGCTCGCGGGTCCGGGTGCCGTCGGGGGTGCGGCAGCTCGGTATCGCCGCCATCAGGTCCCGGGGGATGGAGACCGCGGTGGCGCTGCGGCCGTCGGCCGCCAGGTGGAGCAGGATCGTGGTGTCCGAGCGCTGGGTGCCCCGGTCCCGGCCGTATTTGGCGTTGTCCGCGCCGGCCCGGGTGTCGGAGCCGATCAGCAGGATGTTCTGGGCGCCGCGGACCACCAGGGCCGGGCGCTCCTTCTCGTACCGCTCCAGCTCGCCCGCCGCGGTGGTGTCCGCCGTGATGTTGGCGTCGAGCTTGCGGTACAGCCACCAGGCCGCACCCGCGCCCGCCAGGACGAACAGCGCCATGGCCAGTCCGACCCAGCGCAGGATCCGGCGGCGCCGCCGCGGGGGCCCGGTACCGCCCCCGGACGGCTCGTCCACGCCCGGTATGCCCGCACCATCGTTCATGTGTGCGCCCATCCTCACGGCGATCGGCTGCGGCCGCCGGGACGGACCCGGTATCGCCCCTTATGGAGCAATTGATCCGCTGTGCGGCCTTCCGCCGATCATCCACCGGGGTGACCCGGGCGGCCCTGGCGCGGGGCCCCGGATTCCGCCATGTGGGTGACAAATCCAGGGTCCCGCACATTGCGCAGTGTGGGTGACGGCACGGGTGTACGGGCCGTACCCCGGCGCCGGGCCCGGTGCGGGCGGGGGCGGCCCGCACCGGGCGGGCGCGGTCAGACGGTGTGCGTGACCCGCTCGCTCTCGGTCCGCTGGGCCAGCCCCTCTGCGGAGAGCCGGTCGAGGTGGCGGCACAGCACCACGGAGCCGCCCGCGGCCAGCGGCGCGTACAGCCCCGCCGACAGCCCCTCCCAGGAGTCGAAGCCGAGCCCGGTCAGCACCCGGGCGCCGGGCTCCAGCCCCTGCTTCGCCGCGTCCTCGCGGGCCCGGCCGACCAGCTCCTCGTACGAGAGCCCGGTCCCGGCCACGCTCAGGCCGGGCCCGGCCGGGTCCACCGGGGCGAAGGGCGCGAAGCGGTCGCCCTGGCCGGGCACCTCCACCGCGTAGTCCGCGAAGCCGGCCGGCGGCTGCGGGAAACGGCCGCCCAGCGGGCGCAGCGCCAGCGCCACCCGCTCGCCGGAGCAGGCCCGCGCCTCCTCGAGGGTGTCCGGGCCGGTCACCACCAGGTCGGCGTCGGCCGGGTCGCCGCCGATCTCGACGGCCACCCCGACCTCGGCGCAGGCCAGCAGCCAGACCGCGGTCTGCCAGTGCGCGGGCAGCAGCAGGGCGAGCCGGTCGCCCGGTTCGGCGCCCAGGTCGCCCTGGAGGAGGTTGGCGGTCTTGGCCACCCAATTGGCGAAGGTGGCGACGGACAATTCCACGCGCTCGCCCGTGGCGTCGTCGTAGAAGGTCACCAGAGGACGGCCGGGATCGGCGGCGAGCGCGGATCGCAGCAGGTCGGCAGGGGTGCGGTCGTTGGCGTTCACGCGGGCAAGGGTACGCGGGGCGCCCCGGGGCCCTGGTCCGTACGGCGGCAGGCCGCTCCCCCGTGCGGGGGACGGGGGCCCGCGCCGGATCCGATGGTCCGTCAGCTCCCAACTGGCGGACCGTCAGGAGTGTGCTCAGCATCGGTTTCATGCGTGGATTCCTTGCTTCCTCGATCGGTGTCGCGACGGCGGCCGCACTGGCCCTCCCGCTCGCGCTTCCCCATCACGCCCTGGCCGCCACGGCCGCCCCGGCCGCCCCGGCGGCGGCCGGGGCCGTCGTGCCCGGGTCGACCCAGTCGCTCCCGCTGGTCCCCCTGTCCCCCCTCATCCCCGCGTCGGCGCGGGCAGGCCGGACGCCCGGCATGTCGGCGCGGTTGCCGGGGCTGCCCACGGCACCGGCGGCCGAGGTCCGGGGCCTGGGCGCACGGGACGTGCGCACCTTCTCGCTGGTCGGCGTCGTCTGGGACGACGCCCGCACCGAACTGCACGGCCGGGTCCAGGTCCGTACCCGGTCCGCGGCCACCGCCACCTGGTCCGACTGGCAGGACGTCGAGACCCACAACCGCGAGCACGCGGCCGACCCCGGCACCGCCGAGGGCGCCTCGGGCAAGGTCCGGGGCAGCACCGCGCCCCTCTGGGTCGGCGAGTCCGACGGCATCGAGGTACGCGTCCAGGCCGAACCCGGCGCGCCGGAGGGCCCGGCCGCCGGGGCGGAGGGCGCCACGGACCGGGCCGGGGTGCCCGCCGAGGACGCCGGCACCATCCAGCCGCTCCCCTCCGGGATGCGGATCGAGCTGGTGGACCCGGGCCGGACGCCGACGTACGTCCCGGCCGAGTCGGCCGCCGCACCGGGCACCGCGCCCATCGCCCCGGCGGGCCCCGCCGCACCGGCCGCCCACGACGGCAAGAACACCGGCCGGCCCGGGGCCGGGATCCCGGTCCCCGACGACGGCTCCGGCACGGCGGATGACGAGGACGACAAGGGCGAGCTGCCGGCCGCCCCGGGCATGAGCCAGGCGGCCACCGAGACCTCGGCCGCCAACCTGGGCCTGGCCCCGCTCGGCGCCACCGAGATCAAGGCCCTCAACAAGGCCGACACCACGGCCGACGCGGTCATCAACCACGACGGCACGGTCAGCCTGGCGGCCCGCCCGTACATCGGCCCCCGGCCCCGGATCGTCACCCGCAAGGGCTGGGGCGCCGACGAGTCGCTGCGCGAGCGCGGCTTCGTCTACACGAACACGGTCAAGGCGGCCTTCATCCACCACAGCGCCTCGGGCAACAACTACCGCTGCTCGGACGCCCCGGCGGTGCTGCGCAGCCTGTACCGGTACCACGTGGTCAGCAGCGGCTGGCGGGACTTCGGCTACAACTTCGCCGTCGACAAGTGCGGCACGGTCTACGAGGGCCGGGCCGGCGGGGTCGCCAAGCCGGTGCTGGGTGCCCACACCATGGGCTTCAACACCAACAGCATGGGCATCGCGGTGCTGGGGACCTTCACCGACAGCGCGCCGCCGGCCGCCGCGCTGAAGGCGATCGCCAGCCTGACGGCCTGGAAGCTGGGCCTGTACGGGGCGAACCCGCTGGGCAAGACCACCCTCACCTCGGGCGGCGGGAACCTCTACAAGAAGGGCCGGCTGGTCAAGATGAACGTCATCTCGGGCCACCGGGACGGCTTCGCGACCGAGTGCCCGGGCCGCAAGCTGTACGGCAAGCTCCCCACCGCCCGCCAGACATCGGCGCGATTCCAGGGCAGGTGACCGAGCGCTCCGCCTACACTGGCCGCCACCTCGGAAATTCCCAGGTCAGGCCAGTAGGAAGCAGAACGTACGGTGACTGAGGCGATCCTCCTGGTCGGCGGCAGAGGGACGCGGCTGCGCCCGCTGACGGTGAACACCCCGAAGCCGATGGTGCCGGCGGCGGGCGTGCCGTTCCTCACCCACCAGTTGGCCCGGGCGCGGGCGGCGGGCGTGGAGCACGTCGTCCTCGCCACCTCCTACCTGGCGGAGGTGTTCGAGCCGTACTTCGGCGACGGCTCGGCGCTGGGCCTGCACCTGGAGTACGTCACCGAGCGGGAGCCGCTGGGCACCGGCGGTGCGATCCGCAACGTCGCCGGGCACCTGCGCTCGGGCCCGGACGACCCGGTGCTGATCTTCAACGGCGACATCCTGACCGGGCTGGACATCCCGGCGCTGCTGGCCACGCACCGGGACTCGGGGGCGGACGTCTCGCTGCACCTGTCGCGGGTCGAGGACCCGCGGGCCTTCGGGCTGGTGCCCACCGACCCCGACGGCCGGGTGCTGGCCTTCCTGGAGAAGCCGCAGACGCCGGAGGAGATCGTCACCGACCAGATCAACGCGGGCGCCTACGTCTTCCGGCGCTCGGTGATCGACACCATCCCGGCGGGCCGGCCGGTCTCCGTCGAGCGGGAGACCTTCCCGGACCTGCTGGCCGCCGGGGCGCACCTCCAGGGCATGGTCGACTCCACGTACTGGCTGGACCTGGGCACCCCCCAGGCCTTCGTGCGCGGCTCGGCCGACCTGGTGCTGGGCCGGGCCCCCTCCCCCGCGGTGCCGGGGCGGCTCGGCGAGTCGCTGGTCCTGCCGGGCGCCTCGGTGGCGCCGGACGCCAAGCTCTCCGGCGGCACGGTCGTCTGCGCGGGCGCGGTGGTCGGCGCGGGCGCGCACCTGCACGGCTCCGCGGTCCTGGCGGACGCCCGGATCGGGCCGGGGGCCCAGGTCACCGACTCGTACGTGGGCCCGGGCGCGCGGGTCGGGGCCCGCACGGTCCTGTCGGGCACGGTCGTCGGGGACGGGGCGGACATCGGCCCGGACAACGAGCTGCACCCGGGTGCCCGGGTCTGGTGCGGGGCGGTGCTGCCGGCGGGCGCGGTCCGCTTCTCCTCGGACCAGTAGTCGGCGGCCGGCGGCCGCCGGTCCGTACGCGAAGACCCGCCCGGGCCTGCCACCGGTGGTGGCGGGCCCGGGCGGGTCCGTTGCGACGCGGGGATCGGGCGCGCGATGGGGCGCCTGATCAGATGATCGTGACCAGAGGGTCGCGATCAGATGGTGGTGACGACCTCGTCGTAGGCCAGGCGCGGGGAGCGCGGGTAGTACGCGTTCTCGCCGGGCTGACCGATGTTGACGACCATGAACGGGGTGTGGTCGTCGTCCAGGAACTCCTTCTGGATGCCGGCGTGGTCCATGCCGTTCATCGGACCGGCGGCCAGGCCCAGGGCGCGGATGCCGACGATGAAGTACGCGGACTGCATCGCGGCGTTCAGCAGCGCGGAGCGCTCGCGGACCGGGCGCTCGCCGAAGAAGAGGTCCGCCGCCTGCGGGAAGGCCGGGAACAGGCGGGGCAGTTCCTCGTGGAACTCGTTGTCCGCGGAGAGGATCGCGACCAGCGGGGCGGCGCCGGTCTTGGCGCGGTTGCCCTCGGCCAGCAGCGGCAGCAGGCGGGCGCGGGCCTCGTCCGAGCGGACCAGGGTGATGCGCAGCGGCGACTGGTTGAAGGCGGTGGGGCCGAACTTCACCAGGTCGTAGATGGCCTGGAGCTGCTCGTCGGTCACCGGCTCGTCGGTGAAGGCGCCGGCCGTGTGGGCCTCGCGGAAGATCTGGTCGAGAGCCTGGGAGTCGAGCGCGACAGACATGGTGGGGCCTTTCCGAGCCGGCGGGGTGTGCGGTGCGGTGCGGACACCGCCTGGTGCGGCGGGGGCCGCTTCCGTTGATATTTATACATCAACATTCCGCGTGCGGACAATCCTGGTAACGACAGTCGGCCTGGGTATCATTCCCGTATGCCCTCCCCCCTGCCGAGCGGCCCCGGAACCGGACCCGCACCGGAAGCGCCGGAAGAACCGCTGGACGCCACCTGCGCCGCCGCCTGGCGGCTCAGCATCCGCGCCCACGCCCTGCTGCTCCGCGCGCTCGACGCCGAGCTGCGGGCGGCCCACGGCATGCCGCTGCTCACGTACGACGCCCTGGTCCAGCTCTCCGAGGCGCCCGGCCGCCGCATGTACATGAAGGAGCTGGCGGCCGCGCTGGTCTACAGCACCAGCGGCATCACGCGCATCGTGGACGGGCTGGAGCGCTCCGGGTACGCCCGCCGCGAGCCGGACCCCTGCAACCGGCGGGCGACCCTGGTGGCGCTCACCGAGGAGGGCCTGGCCGCGCTGGAGGCCGCCTGGCCCACGCACGTGCGCGGGGTGCGGCGGCACTTCGCCCGGCACGTCGGCGCCGGCCAGGCCGACACCCTGGCCGAGGTCTTCGGCGCGGTCGTCGACGACCAGGAGGGCCGGCCCTGCCCGGAGGCGGAGACGGGCTGCGGCTGACGCCGGCCCTCCCGGAGTCGGGACTAGCTTCGGGTGATCAGCATCTGGGCGGCGCCGCCCGGGGTGCCCGCGAGGGCGACCTGCCGGGCGCCCGCGCCGGTGGCCCGCCAGCCCTGCCACTGGCCGTTCGCGTAGCGGATGTCGTGGTACGCCTTGCCGTCGTTGCCCACCGCGAGCAGCTGCGCGTCGCCGTTGGGCATGCCGGTGACGGCGACGGCGGAGGCCGCGAAGGAGGACGCGCCGCCGAAGCCGTCCAGCGCGCCCCAGCCCTGCCAGGAGCCGTCCGCGAAGCGGATGGTGTGCTGCACCCTGCCGTCGGCGCCGACCGCCACCACCTGGGCGTCGCCGTTCGGCAGCGCCGCGATGGCGATTTCCTTGGCCTGGAAGGTGGCGGCCTGACCGGTCCCGGCGACCGCGTGCCAGCTCTGCCAGGTGCCGTCGGGGCGGCGGACGGAGTGATAGAGGTTGCCGTCGTTGCCGACGATCAGGACCTGGAGGCTGCCGTCCGGCAGCCCGGCCGCCGCGACCTTCTGGGCCTGCCAGGTGCCGACCTGCGTCCAGCCGGTCCACACCCCGGTCACCAGGCGGGTGTTGTGCTGGATCCGGCCGTCGGTGCCGAGGGCCACGACCTGGGCGTCGCCGTTGGACATGCCGGCGATGGCCTGCCCCTTGGCGGCGAAGTGCGGGGCGCCGGCCGCGCCCGCGAGCGGCACCCAGGCCGTCCAGGAGCCGTCCGGGTAGCGGGCCGTGGTGTAGAGGTCGCCGTCGTTGCCGATGGCCAGCGACTGGGTCGAACCGTCGGGGGTGGCGGCGAGGGACTGCTGCCGGGCGTTGAAGAAGGGCGCGCCACCGAAGCCGTTCAGCGGCTGGAAGGAGGTCCAGGTGCCGTCGGCGGCGCGGATCGCGTGGAAGAGGTCCCCGGCCGTGCTGACCGGCACCGAGGGGGTCTCGGAGAGGCCGGCGGGGCCGACGAAGGCCAGCGCCCGGCCGGCGCCGACCGGGCTGGAACTGGTCCGCCAGTTGAAGGACTCGCGGAAGCGGACGCCGTTGCTCTCGTTGCCGCCGACGGTCTCGATGTAGTCGCCGGAGACCGAGACGACGATGTTGGCGTGGTCGGCCTCGCGGTCGCCCAGCGTGCCGTCCTTGTCGTACAGGACGGCGTCGCCGACCTGGGGCGTGCCGTGCACGGTGCCCTTGTTCCGGCCGTAGTCGTACAGGCTGATGGCCGCCGGGGTGATGCCCGAGACGTCGGCCCCGGCCCGGTTCCAGACCCAGCGGATGAACTCGGCGCACCAGGCGCCCGGGTTCTGGCAGGCGTAGTCGCCGCAGCTGCCGCCGACCTGGGCGCGGGCGATGGCCGCGACCGAGGGGGCGTCGGCCCGGGCGGGGGCGACGGCCAGCGAGGCCAGCAGCGGTCCGGCGGCGAGAGCGGCGAGCACGGCGGTCCGCAGCCGGGTGGCGGTTCTCCCGCGGGTGCCGGTGCGTATGCCGGCGGCGCGGCGAGCGGTCATGTGGTTCCCCCCGAAAGGCAGTTGGACGAAAAAGATCATCCTGCCCGGCCGGGGAGCCCCCGCAAAGGCCCGTCCACCGCCGGCATCCCGCCCCGGGCACACAGGAACGACCCCCGGCGCGGCGCGCCGGGGGTCGTCGGTGTCGTGGGACCGCGGGCCGGTTACGGCAGGTTGCGGGCCATCACGATGCGCTGGACCTGGTTCGTGCCTTCATAAATCTGCGTGATCTTGGCGTCGCGCATCATGCGCTCGACCGGGTAGTCGCGGGTGTAGCCGTAGCCGCCGAGGAGCTGGACGGCGTCGACGGTGACCTCCATGGCCACGTCGGAGGCGTAGCACTTGGCGGCCGCACCGAAGAAGGTGAGGTCGGAGTCGACGCGCTCGGACTTGGCCGCGGCGGCGTAGGTCAGCTGGCGGGCGGCCTCGATCTTCATGGCCATGTCCGCGAGCATGAACTGCACGCCCTGGAAGTCGGCGATCGGCTTGCCGAACTGCTTGCGCTCCTGGACGTAGCCCTTGGCGTAGTCGAGGGCGCCCTGCGCGATGCCGAGCGCCTGGGCCGCGATGGTGATGCGGGTGTGGTCCAGGGTCTTCATGGCGGTCGCGAAGCCGGTGCCCTCGGCGCCGATCATGCGGTCGGCCGGGATGCGGACGTTGTCGAGGTAGACCTCGCGGGTCGGGGAGCCCTTGATGCCGAGCTTCTTCTCCGGGGCGCCGAAGGAGACGCCCTCGTCGCCCTTCTCGACGACGAAGGCCGAGATGCCCTTGGAGCGCTTCTCCGGGTCGGTCACGGCCATGACCGTGTAGTACTCGGAGACGCCGGCGTTGGTGATCCAGCGCTTGACGCCGTTGAGCACCCAGAAGTCGCCGTCACGGACCGCGCGGGTCTTCATGCCGGCCGCGTCGGAGCCGGCGTCCGGCTCGGAGAGGCAGTACGAGAACATCCCGTCGCCCTTGGCGAGCGGGCCCAGGTACTTCTTCTTCAGCTCCTCGGAGCCGGAGAGGATCACCGGGAGGGAGCCGAGCTTGTTGACGGCCGGGATCAGCGAGGAGGAGGCGCAGACGCGGGAGACCTCTTCGATGACGATCACGGTGGCCAGGGCGTCCGCCCCGGCGCCGCCGTACGCCTCGGGGACGTGGACGGCGTGCAGGTCGTTGGCGACCAGGGCGTCCAGGGCCTCCTGCGGGAAGCGGGCCTCCTCGTCCACGGCGGCGGCGAAGGGCGCGATCTTGGCCTCGCAGAGCGCGCGGACGGACTCGCGGAGCATGTCGTGCTCTTCGGCCGGGCGGTACAGGTCGAAGTCGGAACCCGCCAAGGTCTCTCACTCCCCAGATGACGTTAACTACTGTTAAGTAACCGAAGTCTAGTGCGCACGCCCTCCGCACCGATACGAGCGCGCGGAGTGAGCTGCGTGACAACCGGGGCGTACACGGGGGGAAAGTCCCCCGAATCCGCCCGACTATGCTCGGGGGCCGTCGTTCCCTCCGTTGTCCCCCAGGAGCACCGCATGGCCCTCAAGATCACCGTGATCGGCACTGGCTACCTCGGCGCCACGCACGCCGCCGCCATGGCCGAGCTGGGCTTCGAGGTGCTGGGGCTGGACGTCGTCCCCGAGAAGATCGAGATGCTGTCGCAGGGCCGCGTCCCCATGTACGAGCCGGGACTCGAGGAACTGCTGCGGGCGCACGTGGCCGGGATCGAGGGCTCGACCGGGCGGCTGCGCTTCACCACCTCCTACGAGGAGGCCGCGGCCTTCGGCGACGTCCACTTCGTCTGCGTGAACACCCCGCAGAAGCACGGCGAGTACGCCTGCGACATGTCGTACGTCGACACGGCCTTCGCCTCGCTGGCCCCGCACCTGACGCGGCCGGCGCTGGTGGTCGGCAAGTCGACGGTGCCGGTGGGCTCGGCGGAGCGGCTGGCGGCCCGGCTGGCGGAGCTGGCCCCGGCGGGCGAGGCGGTGGAGCTGGCCTGGAACCCGGAGTTCCTGCGCGAGGGCTTCGCCGTGCAGGACACCCTGCACCCGGACCGGATCGTGGTCGGCGTGCGCAGCGCGCACGCCGAGAAGGTGCTGCGGGAGGTCTACGCGACGCCGGTGGGCGAGGGCTCGCCGATGGTGGTCACCGACTTCCCGACGGCCGAGCTGGTCAAGACCGCCGCGAACTCCTTCCTGGCCACGAAGATCTCCTTCATCAACGCGATGGCCGAGGTCTGCGAGGCGGCCGGCGGCGACGTGGTGAAGCTGGCCGAGGCGATCGGGTACGACGAGCGGATCGGGGCGAAGTTCCTGCGGGCCGGGATCGGCTTCGGCGGCGGCTGCCTGCCGAAGGACATCCGGGCCTTCATGGCCCGGGCCGGTGAGCTGGGCGCGGACCAGGCGCTGACCTTCCTGCGCGAGGTCGACTCGATCAACATGCGGCGGCGCGGGCACATGGTCGAGCTGGCGCGGGAGGCGGTGGGCGGCTCCTTCCTGGGGAAGCGGGTGGCGGTGCTCGGTGCCACCTTCAAGCCGGACTCGGACGACGTGCGGGACTCGCCGGCGCTGAACGTCGCGGGCCAGATCCACCTCCAGGGCGGCCAGGTCACGGTCTACGACCCCAAGGGCATGGACAACGCACGCCGGGTCTTCCCGACCCTGGCGTACGCGGAGTCGGCGGTGGCGGCGGTGTCGGGGGCGGACGTGGTGCTGCACCTGACGGAGTGGCAGGAGTTCCGGGACCTCGACCCGGCCGCGCTCCGGTCGGTGGCCTCGACCCCGCTGATCCTCGACGGCCGCAACGCCCTCTCCCCGTCCCTGTGGCGCGCCGCCGGCTGGACCTACCGGGCCATGGGGCGCCCCCGGGCCTGACCCCCTCCCCCGCCCCCCTCAGGGGCGGGTCACGGCCGGCGGGAGCGGTAGGTGCGCATCTTGGCGCGGGCGCCGCAGACGGACATCGTGCACCAGCGGCCCCGGCCCGCCGGGCTGCGGTCGTAGTAGGCCCACTGGCAGTCCTCGGCCGCGCACGCCTTCAGCCGGTGCCAGGTCCCGGCCGCCACCGCCTCCGCGATGGCCCCGGCCACCCGCCCGGTGATGCCCGCGGCCGGGTCCGGCCGCAGTTCCGCCGTACCCGCGTCGCCGACCGCGACCGCCAGCGGCGCCGCCGCCAGCAGCCGGTTCAGCTCGGCGAGCCGTTCGGCGGACGCGGGATGCCCGGCGTGCAGGTGCAGCGCCGCCCGCAGCGGCTCGCGCAGGGCGGCCGCCTCGGCCAGCGCGGCCCCGGACAGCCCCAGCTCGCCCGCGAGCCGGTCCTCCCCGGTCTCCAGGCTCAGCGAGTTGATCAGCGCCTCGATGAGCGCGAGCCCTCCGGGCGCGGGCGCTCTCTCCGTCATGAGATCGACGTTACCTCCTAGCGGCGTGATCAGGTAACGGCTACCCTCGGCGTTACCGGTACAGGATGTTTACCGGTAACCCGTAGGCATTCCGATCGCATCCTCAGGAGGAGACATGGCCATCGCCACGCTCGGGGCCGTCGTCCTGGACTGTCCCGACCCGCTCGCCCTCGCCGAGTTCTACGCCTCGCTGATCGGCGGGACCGCCGAGGTCGACGAGGAGGGCCGCTGGGCCGACCTCGAGGGCCACGGCGGCACCCGGCTGGCCTTCCAGAAGGCGGCCGGCCACGTCCCGCCGCAGTGGCCGTCCGCGGAGGGCTCGCAGCAGTTCCACCTGGACCTGACCGTCGAAGACCTCGACGCCGCCGAGGAGCAGGTCCTCGCCCTCGGCGCGAAGCTGCTGGAGCGCGGCCCGGCGGACCGCGACTGGCGGGTCTTCGCGGACCCGGTCGGCCACCCCTTCTGCCTCTGCGCCTGCTGACCCGCGGCCCTCGCGGCCCCCGCGTCAGGCTGAGGGGCCGCTCCGGCGGTGCTGGGCCGCGCGGGCGGTGAACTCCGCGTCGCGGAGCACGCGCTGGGCGTTGGACCAGGTCAGGAGGGTCAGGTCGGCTTCGGACCAGCCGCGGGTGCAGAGCTCGGCGAGCAGCCGGGGGTAGCCCGCCGGGTCCTCCAGGCCCGCGACCCGCGGGGTGAAGGGGTCGGTGCCGAAGGCGGCGCCGAGGCCCACCGAGTGCGGGCCGGCGACCGCGCGGGCGTGGTCGAGGTGGTCGGCGACGGTGGCCAGGGTCACCTCGCCGGCACCCAGCAGCTCCGGCTCGAAGGACACCATGAACAGCCCCTTGGCCGCGCCCAGGGCGGCCAGCACCTCGTCGGGCACGTTGCGCGGGTGCGGGTGCAGGGCGGCGGCGCCCGCGTGCGAGACCACCACCGGCGCCTTGGACGCGGCGATGATCCGCCGGGCCGCCTCGGGCGTGCAGCCCGCCAGGTCCAGCAGGATCGCCAGCCGGTTCATCTCCCGTACGGCCTCGTGCCCGAAGGCGGTCAGCGCGGGCTCGGCCCAGGCCGCGCCGGCCGGGGCGAGGCTGCGCACGCCCAGGGCGTGGAAGGCCCGCAGGGGGCCGAGCGAGCCGGTGAGCGTGCGTCCGGAGACCGGCCCCAGGAACGAGGCGATACGACCCCGGTTGCGGGCGTCGGACAGCTCGTCCGGGCCGAGCGCCAGCAGCAGGCTGTCCGGGTAGCTGCGGACCAGGTCGCGGGCGATGTCGAGCTGGTCCAGGGTCTCGGCCACCACGTCCTCGGCGGCCGGCAGGCCGTCCGCGTCCTGGGGTGGCAGCAGGGACCAGAACTGCGCGCCCACGCCGCCGGCCCGCAGCCGCGGGATGTCGGTGTCCACGGAGTTCTCGGAGGTCTCCAGGTCGTGGTGCGGGGTCAGCCGCAGCATCCGCGGCAGGCTGTTGTGCCCGTCCACGACGGGGTGCCCGGCGAGCAGCGCCCGCACGGCGGCGTCCACCGTGGCAGCCGCGTCGGCCGCGACCGCGGTGATCGCCTCGGCCTCCGCCACGGCCGCGGAGGCGGCCTCGTCGGCCGGGTCGGCCGGTTCGGTGGTGTCGGCCTGCGAGGGCAGCTCGGCGGCCGCCTCCACCGGTACCGGGGGCACCGCGGGCGGGTCGGCGGGGGCGGTCACGGCGCCGGGGCCCTCGTGGGGGTCATCCTGCAGGTCGGCCATGGCGTTCGCTCCGGTCTCGGCGGCAGCAGGGACTGGTTGCCACCGTGACACGTGTGACGCCTGGGTTCTCGGCGGGTGTGGCGTTCGGGTCAATGGGGGCGACGGAGGGCTGCTGCCGCTGGGGGTCTGCCCGCGGCAGGAGCGGGCCAGGGGGCGGTCGTGGTGTGTGGGGCCCCGCGACCCTTGAGCGGGCATGGCTGTCAGGCCCGTTCAAGGGCCTCCCCCACACACCACGACCGCCCGGGGGGACCGACAGGGTCCGCCCGGGCGGTCGGGTGGGGATTCGCTACAGGCGGGCGTTGGACGGGGGCAGGTCCGACTGGGCCGCGGCGACCGACTCGGCGTCGCGGAGCACGCGGACCGCGTTGGACCAGGTCAGCTTCGTCACGTCGGGCTTGGACCAGCCGCGGTGCAGCAGCTCCGCGATCAGGTTCGGGTAGCCCGCGACGTCGTCCAGGCCGGCCGGGGTGAAGGCGGTGCCGTCGTAGTCGCCGCCGATGCCGATGTGGTCCACGCCGGCGACCTCGCGCATGTGGTCCAGGTGGTCGGCGACGGTCGCGGCGGTGGCCACCGGCCGCGGGTTGGCGGCCTCGAAGGCCCGGTGGACCGCCATCCCCGCCGGGGTGGTGTCCAGGTGGTGCAGGCCGTGCGCGCGCATGTTCTCGTCGGCCGCGGCGGTCCAGGCGACCGCGGCGGGGAGGATGAACTTCGGCACGAAGGTGGCCATCGCCAGGCCGCCGTTGGCCGGCAGCCGCTCCAGGACGTCGTCCGGGACGTTGCGCGGGTGGTCGCAGACCGCCCGGGACGAGGAGTGCGAGAAGATCACCGGCGCGGTGGAGACGTCCAGCGCGTCCCGCATCGTGGTGGCCGCCACGTGCGAGAGGTCGACCAGCATGCCGATCCGGTTCATCTCGCGGACGACCTCGCGGCCGAAGTCCGTGAGGCCGCCGTGCCGGGGCTCGTCGGTGGCCGAGTCCGCCCAGTCGATGGTGTCGTTGTGCGTCAGCGTCATGTAGCGGACGCCCAGCCGGTGCAGCGCGCGCAGGGTGGCCAGGGAGTTGTGGATGGAGTGGCCGCCCTCGGCGCCCATGAGCGAGGCGATCCGGCCCTCGGCCCGGGCCTTCTCCATGTCCGCGGCCGTCAGGGCGCGCACCAGGTCGGCCGGGTACCGCTCGATCAGCTGGCCGACCACGTCGATCTGCTCCAGCGTGGCGCTGACCGCGCGGTCGCCGGCGTAGTCGGAGCGCACGTACACGGACCAGAACTGCGCGCCCACCCCGCCGGCCCGCAGCCGGCGGAGGTCGGTGTGCAGGACCCCGCTGAGGTCGGTGGCGATGTCGCGCTGTGCCAGGTCGTAGGCCACCTGCTCGCGCAGCGCCCACGGCAGGTCGTTGTGCCCGTCGACGACGGGGTGGCCCGCGAGCAGTTCGCGGGCCTCCGCCAGGCGGCCGGCGGCGCTCACTTGCCGAACCCGAAGGACTCCTGGCCGGCCACCTTGGCCCGCAGCCGCTTGCCCTTCTCCGTGGCCTGGTCGTTCAGCTCCTGCTGGAACTCCTTCATGCGGGCGAGGAGTTCGGGGTCCTGGGTGGCCAGGATGCGGACCGCGAGCAGACCGGCGTTGCGGGCGCCGCCGACCGAGACGGTGGCGACCGGCACGCCGGCCGGCATCTGCACGATGGAGAGCAGCGAGTCCATGCCGTCCAGGTACTTCAGCGGCACCGGGACGCCGATGACCGGCAGCGGGGTGACCGAGGCGAGCATGCCCGGCAGGTGCGCGGCGCCGCCGGCGCCCGCGATCACGGCCTTCAGGCCGCGGTCCGCGGCCTGCTCGCCGTACGCGATCATCTCGTGCGGCATCCGGTGGGCGGAGACGACGTCCACCTCGTAGGGGACCTCGAACTCGTCCAGCGCCTGGGCGGCGGCCTCCATGACCGGCCAGTCGGAGTCGGAGCCCATCACGATGCCGATGAGAGGAGAGGAGGGAGTGCTCATTCGGTGATTGTTCCCCTGAGGTAGCCGGCTGCGTGACGGGCGCGCTCCAGCACGTCGTCCAGATCGTCGCCGTAGGTGTTCACGTGGCCGACCTTGCGGCCCGCCTTCACGTCCTTGCCGTACATGTGGATCTTGAGCTGCGGGTCGCGGGCCATGCAGTGCAGGTACGCCGCGTACATGTCGGGGTAGTCCCCGCCCAGGACGTTCGCCATGACGGTCCAGGCGGCGCGCGGGCGCGGATCGCCCAGCGGCAGGTCGAGGACCGCCCGTACGTGGTTGGCGAACTGCGAGGTGACCGCGCCGTCCTGGGTCCAGTGGCCGCTGTTGTGCGGCCGCATGGCGAGTTCGTTGACCAGGATCCGGCCGTCGGCCGTCTCGAAGAGCTCGACGGCCAGGTGGCCGGTCACGTCGAGTTCCTTGGCGATGCGCAGGGCCAGCGCCTGGGCCTCGCCCGCGAGCTCCTCGGAGAGGTTCGGGGCGGGCGCGATGACCGTGTCGCAGACGCCGTCCACCTGGACGGACTCGACGACGGGGTAGGCCACCGCCTGGCCGTGCGGGGAGCGGACGATGTTCGCCGCGAGCTCGCGGACGAAATCGACCTTCTCCTCCGCGAGGACGGCCACTCCCGCCTTGAAGGCGTCCGCCGCGTCCTCGGGGGTGCGGACGAACCACACGCCCTTGCCGTCGTAGCCGCCGCGGACCGTCTTGAGGATGATCGGGAAGCCCCCGACCTCCTCGGCGAAGGCCGCCGCGTCCGCCGGATCGGCCACGATCCGGTGGCGGGGGCTGGGCGCGCCGATCTCGTCGAGCTTGGCGCGCATCACCCCCTTGTCTTGTGCGTGCACCAACGCGTCGGGCCCCGGGCGGACGGGGATGCCGTCCGCTTCCAGGGCCCGCAGGTGCTCGGTGGGCACGTGCTCGTGATCGAAGGTGATCACGTCACAGCCGCGCGCGAAGGCGCGCAGCGTGTCCAGGTCGCGATAGTCGCCGATGACGACCTCGCTCACCACCTGGGCCGCCGAGTCCTGTGGGGTGTCGCTGAGGAGCTTGAATCTGATGCCGAGGGGGATGCCCGCCTCGTGGGTCATGCGGGCGAGCTGACCGCCGCCGACCATGCCGACTACCGGGAACGTCACTCCTCCAGGGTATCCGCCGCCCGGGTGCGCCCGGAGACCCGGCCGCCCAGGTCAGGGCCGGTCAGCAGAGGGTGAACGGGCCGTCACGCAGGTGGCCCCGTCGCTCCGGATGCTCCTGCCCCCCGTGTTCCGCAAGCCACGGGCGTACCGGCGGGGCGACGCTTAACATGGCTTGGTTGACGCATTCGAGTTGACGCAATCGACCGACAGGGGCTGAACGATCACCATGAACGCGTCGAAGCGGGCGGACCTCTTCGGGCGAGTACGTGGGCTCGGCCGGGAGATCGCCAAGTTCGGGGCGGTCGGCGGCCTCGGCCTGCTGGTCAACCTGGGCGTCTTCAACCTGCTCCGGCACGCCACCGACCTCCAGGTCGTGCGTGCCAGCGTGATCGCGACCGTGGTCGCGATCGCCTTCAACTACGTCGGCTTCCGCTACTTCACCTACCGGGACCGCGACAAGAGCGGCCGGACCCGCGAGCTGACCCTGTTCCTGCTGTTCAGCGCGGCCGGCCTGGTGATCGAGAACGGCCTGCTGTACGCCGCGACCTACGGCCTGGGCTGGGACACCCCGCTGCAGAGCAACGTCTTCAAGTTCCTGGGCATCGGCGTGGCCACGGCCTTCCGCTTCTGGTCGTACCGGACGTGGGTCTTCAAGACGATGCCGGCACCGGCGGAGGTCCCCGCCGCCGCCGAGGCCGCCCGGCCGGCCGTCGGCGGCCCCGGCGCGCCCGGGCAGCCGGTACGCCAGCCGGTGCGGCACTGACCCACCGCCGCCAGGGCCTCCGGAGCCGCCGTCCGGTCAGCGGACCGGGCGTTCCGGTTCCGGTCGGGCCGGGGGCGTGCGGCTGAGGAAGAGGGCGAAGACCGGCGGGTGCGTCTGGAGCAGTTCCAGCCGCCCGCCGTCCGCCTCGGCGAGGTCCCGGGCCACGGCCAGGCCGATGCCGGTGGAGTTGCGGCCGCTGATGGCCCGCTCGAAGATCCGGTTGCCGAGGTCCGCGGGGACCCCGGGGCCCTCGTCGGTGACCTCGATGACGGCCTGGTTGCCGGTCACGCGGGTGCGCAGGGCGACGGTGCCGCCGCCGTGCATCAGGGAGTTCTCGATCAGGGCGGCCATCACCTGCGCGACCGCGCCGGGGGTTCCCACCGCCCGCATCCCCTGCTTGCCGGAGCGGACGATGGCCCGGCCGGCGCTGCGGTAGGCCGGCCGCCACTCCTCCACCTGCTGCTTGACGACCTCGTCGAGGTCGAAGGGGACCGCGGAGCCGGTGCGGGGGTCGCGCGAGTTGGTGAGCAGCCGCTGCACCACGTCCGTGAGCCGTTCGACCTGGGTCAGGGCGATGGAGGCCTCCTCGCGCACCGTCTCCAGGTCGTCGGTGACGGTGATCTCCTCCAGCCGCATCGACAGCGCGGTCAGCGGGGTGCGCAGCTGGTGCGAGGCGTCGGCGGCGAGCCGCCGCTCGGCGGTGAGCATCCGCCCGATCCGCTCGGCGCTGGCGTCCAGGACGTCCGCGACCCGGTCCAGCTCGGGCACCCCGTACCGCTTGTGCCGGGGCCGGGGGTCGCCGGAGCCGAGGCGTTCCGCGGTCTCGGCGAGGTCGGTCAGCGGGGACGTCAGCCGGTTGGCCTGGCGGACCGCGAGCAGCACCGCGGCCACCACGGCCAGCAGGGCCACCGCGCCCACCACGACCAGGGTGCGGCCGACCTCCTTGGTGACGATGGAGCGGGGCTCCTCGACGGTGACCGTCTCGCCCTGTTCGCCGTGCTCCCGGCCGCGGATCACCGAGCCCTCGGGCCGCTCCCCCAGCTCCACCGCGGGGTGGCCGGGGACCTCGATGCGGGCGTACCGGTCGGGGCCGAGCTGCCCGGCCAGGGCGGCGGCGTCCAGCGGCGCCTTCTCCAGGACCCGGGCCTCGACGATCCCGACGAGGTGCAGGGCCTCGGCCTGGACGGCGTCCTGGGCGCTGTTGGTGATGGTCCGGGTCTCCACGATCACCAGGGAGACGCCGAAGACCGCGATCACGACGAGCACCACCGCGAGGGTGGAGTTGATCAGACGGCTGCGCATGTCAGTGCTCCGGGCTCAGCTCGTGCCGCCGGCCCTCTCTCTTCCGGGACTCAGCTCTTCTCGAAACGGAAACCGACCCCGCGGACGGTGGCGATGTACCGCGGGTTGGCGGCGTCGTCGCCGAGCTTCTTGCGCAGCCACGAGATGTGCATGTCGAGCGTCTTGGTGGAGGACCACCAGGTGGTGTCCCAGACCTCGCGCATCAGCTGGTCGCGGGTGACCACCCGGCCGGCGTCCCGGACCAGGACCCGCAGCAGGTCGAACTCCTTGGCGGTGAGCTGGAGCTCCTCGTCGCCCATCCAGGCCCGGTGGGACTCGACGTCGATCCGCACGCCGTGGGTGGCCGGCGGCTGCGCGGGCTCGGTGGCGCCGCGCCGGAGCAGGGCCCGGACCCGGGCCAGCAGCTCGGCCAGCCGGAAGGGCTTGGTCACGTAGTCGTCGGCACCCGCGTCCAGGCCCACCACGGTGTCGACCTCGTCGGCCCGGGCGGTCAGGACCAGGATCGGGAAGCCGTGGCCTTCGGCCCGCAGGCGGCGGGCGACCTCGAGGCCGTCCATCCCGGGCAGTCCCAGGTCGAGGACGACGAGATCGACGGAGCCCTGCAGTCCGGCATCGAGGGCGGTGGGGCCGTCCTCGCGGACCTCGACCTCGTAGCCCTCCCTGCGCAGGGCGCGGGCCAGCGGCTCCGAGATGGATGCGTCGTCCTCGGCGAGCAGTACACGCGTCATGTGGGTGATGGTAGTCCGCGGCGGGCGTGGCTCGTGGGGCGATCGCCCAGCCCTGCGGAACTGCGGATATGACTTGGTGTAGTCCTTTGATTATGGTCAGACGGTTCCCCGGAATCCTGTGATCCATATCTCAAGTCCTTCCATATCCGGCACTGTCGTGTCGTATGGTGGCGACACATCTGATGCACTATCCGTGGACCTTTCTGCGCAGACAGCCCAGAAGGTCCCTTCTTATGTGTCCGTCAGTGACCCCCCGCTGGGCTTGGCCCTCGTGCGCGACGAAGCGCGTGACGGCCGCCCCTCACCGGGCGCACTCCGCTCAAAAAGCGAAGCGTCCCGAGCACAGCAAGGAACGACCATGGCATCGAGCCTGATCAAGGATTCGGCCGGCACCACCGGCCAGAAGACCTTCTTCGGCCACCCCCGTGGCCTGGCCACTCTCTTCATGACCGAGATGTGGGAGCGCTTCTCCTACTACGGCATGCGCGCTCTCCTCGTCCTGTACATCGTCTCCGGCGGTGCGGACATGGCGAAGGGCGGTCAGGGCGGCGGCCTGGCGATGACCGCGGCCACGGCCACGGCCATCTACTCCGTGTACGTGTCGATGGTCTACCTGATGGCCCTGCCGGGCGGCTGGTTCGGCGACCGCGTCTGGGGCGCCCGCAAGACCGTCACCATCGCCGGTTTCGTGATCATGGCCGGTCACCTCGCGCTGGCGATCCCGGGCCAGGCGATGTTCTTCGTCGGTCTGATCCTGGTCGCGATGGGCTCCGGTCTGCTGAAGGCCAACATCTCCACGATGGTCGGCCACCTCTACGACGGTCCGGACGACCCGCGTCGTGACGGCGGCTTCACGCTCTTCTACGTCGGCATCAACCTCGGTGCCTTCGTCGCCCCGTTCGTCATCGGCACCCTCGGTGAGAACGTCAACTGGCACCTCGGCTTCGCGCTCGCCGCGGTCGGCATGGGTCTGGGCCTGGCCCAGTTCCTGTTCGGCACCCGCCACCTGAGCGCCAAGTCCAGCGAGGTCCCGAACCCGCTGACCGCCGAAGAGCGCAAGGCCATGATCTCCAAGGTCATCATGGTCGCCCTGGCCGTCGCGGTGTTCTACGGCGTGGTCGTCGCCGCCGGCGTGTACACGCTGAACTGGGCCATGGTCCCGCTGATGCTGGCCGGTCTGCTGATCCCCATCGCGGTGCTCACCAAGATCAAGCGCGACAAGGACCTGTCGGCCACCGAGCAGTCGAAGATGACCGGCTACATCTGGTTCTTCGTCGCCGCGGCCGTCTTCTGGATGATCTACGACCAGGGCGGCTCCACGCTCTCCCTGTTCGCGGACGGCAAGACCGCCGACAAGGTCTTCGGCTTCGGCTTCCCCGCCACCTGGTACCAGTCGCTGAACCCGCTCTTCGTGATGGCGCTGGCGCCGGTCTTCGCCTGGCTGTGGCTGTGGCTGGCGCGCAAGAACCAGGAGCCGAACACCATCGTGAAGTTCGCGATGGGCATCATCCTGGTCGGTGCCTCGTTCTTCGTCTTCATCGTCCCGATGAACATGGCCTCCGACGGCCACACCCTGGTCTCCCCCATGTGGCTGGTCTCCATCTACATGATCCAGACCATCGGTGAGCTGTGCCTCTCCCCGGTCGGCCTCTCCGTCACCACGAAGATGGCCCCGCAGAAGTACGCCTCGCAGATGATGGGCGTCTGGTTCCTCGCGGTCACCGCCGGTGACTGCACCACCGGTCTGCTCTCCACGGCCGGCGTGGACCTGAACGGCATCGGCATCATCGGCCTCCAGGCCGGTCTGGCCGTGGTCGCCGGTCTGGCCGTCTACATGTACCGCCAGAAGGTGCAGGCCCTGATGGGCGACGTGCACTGACCCGACGGTCGCACTCCGCGGAAGGGCCCCGGCACACCTCGTGTGTGCCGGGGCCCTTCCCGTGCGTACGGGCGCGCGGGGCACCCGTACGCGCGGCCCTACCGCTGGCCGCGGAGGCGGCGCCAGGGGGTGAAGGTGAAGACGGCGGCGCCGAGGAGGATGACGGTGCCGGCGACCAGGCCGAGGGCGCGCAGGCCCGCGTCCCCGTCGGCGCCGGTGTGCGCCAGGCCGCCGGGGCCGCCGTTGGTCCCCGTGGTGGTGCCGGTGGTGGTGCCCGTGGTGCCGCCCGGCTGGGCCGCGGTGTCCAGGGTCAGGGAGACCGAGGTCGACTTGGCCGTGCAGGGGATCTTGGTGGTGCCGAAGACGGTGATCGTGAGGTCACCGGGGCTCAGCGTGACCTTGCCGGACTTGCCGGGCGTGTAGGTGCCCGTCATGTCGGAGAGGTCCACCGGCTGCTGCGCCGCGATGGGCTTGTCGTTGGCCGGGCCGGACACGTCGACCGTGCCGCTCTCCGCGCCGCCGAGCTTGACCTTCATCGAGGGCTTGAGTGCGCCCGGGGTGAGCGGGGCGGGGCTCTTCATGACGCCCTTGGCGGTCTTCACCGTCAGGGCGTAGCCGCCGCCGCTCTTCTTGGCGCTGATGGTCACCTTGGACTGGATGCTCGCCGGTCCGGGCGGGGTGCAGGCGAAGGTGACCGCGACCTCGGTGCCGGGGAAGTCGCTCTGGCCGCCGTTGCCGCCGGTGGTGGTGCCGGCGGTGGAGCCCGCGGTCGATCCGGCGGTGGTACCGGCCGTCGTACCGGAGGTGGTCCCGGCGGTGGTGCCCGACGTGGTGCCCGCGGTGGTGCCGGAGGTCGTACCGGCGGTGGTCCCGGAGGTCGTACCCGAGGTCGTGCCCGACGTGGTGCCGGAGGTCGTGCCCGAGGTCGTACCGGACGTCGTGCCGGAGGTGGTACCGGACGTGGTGCCGGAGGTCGTGCCGCCGGTGGAGCCGGCCGAGACGTCGATGGTGGCGCCCACCGGGACGCTGCCGTCGGGCGTGCACTTGGTCGTGAAGACGCTGCCGAAGAGGCTGACGTCCACGTTGTAGTTGGCCGGCGTCAGGGTGATCTTGCCGGCCTTGGTCAGCTTGAGCTTGCCCTTCATGTCCGACAGGACCATCGGCGCCTTCTTGGGGATCGGCGGGTTCTCCTTGGCACCCACCACCTTCAGCTGGGCGCCCCCGCCGCTCACGTTCAGCCACCCCGTCGGCAGGACCGCGTCCTTGGGGATATCCATCAGGTCGGTGTTGTTCGAGGCCGGCTTCACGGTCTTCCAGACCACGTCCACGGTGTCGCCCACCTTGGCGGTGGCCGGGGCCGTGATGCTCGCGGTGGTCTCGCCGGAGACCGGTCCCCCGCCGCCGGGCGGCGGCTGGCAGGTCACCTTGAACTTGATCTCGGCGGCCTGGGCGGGGGCTGCCGCCACCAGGATGCCCGCGCCGCCGAGCAGCAGCGCGACGGCGGCCGCGCTCACCCTCCGTTGGGTCTTCACGAATGTCCCTTCGTCGTCGATCGGTTCTCAGACGGTGCGGACGTCTGTGGTGCGGACGTGCTGGGTGCGGAAGTCTGCGGTGCGCCCGGCGCGGTGTCCGGGGTGAACCACGGCAGGACCGCCGTGGTGGTCGTGGTGGTGTCCGAGGCGCCGGGGGGCTCCGGCGGCGGTGCGGGCTCGGCGGCCGCCGGCCGCTTGGTGAAGGCGGCCGGGATCCGGGGCAGTCGCGCGGTGACCGCGGCGGGCGGCTCGGGCTCCCCCGCGGCGCCCCGGTGCCGGCCGGGGCCGGGGGCGGCACCCCCGTCGGGCCGCGGCCGGACCTTGTCGACCACCGCCATCCCGATCCGGAACACTCCGGCCGGGACGACCAGGCACAGCAGGATCCAGAAGAGCGTCACGCCGTACGGGCGGTCCACCCCCCAGGGCTGCGTGACCAGGGTCTTCTCCCCGTACTTGAGGGAGACGGAGTAGTCGCCGTACGCGCCCGCGTCGAGGGAGACGGGCAGCGAGACCCGGGCCTTGCCGCCCGGCGCGATGGTGCCCTTCCAGGCGCGCTCCTCCCACAGGGGTGCGAAGACCCCGTGGGCGGTGCCGACCTGGAAGACCGGGTTCTTCACCGCGGCCGAGCCCAGGTTGCCCACGGTCACCACCAGGCGGCGCTCGGGCGGGGCGCCGAACCAGGTCAGCACGCCGTCGTCGCCCTCCAGCCGGGCCGCCGCGAGCACCGCGAGGCGGGCGCTGCCGGCCGCGGAGGGCAGCGCGGCCACCGGGTGGTCGGTGATCTTCACGGGGGCGTCGGCCTCCGCCTGGTCCCCGGTGACGGTGGCCACGTGGACCACGCAGGGGCAGGGCTTGGGCGGCCCGACCACCGGCAGCTGCTTGCCGAACCGGCCGGCCGCGTCGGTGGTGACCGCCCGGCCGTCGGAGTTGGCGCAGGTGTTGGTGCCGCCGATCATGTTCTGCCCGCAGACCAGCAGCATCAGCAGGGTGCGGGCCGGCCACCCGGTGCCCGCGACGGTGACCTCGGTGCCCTTGGCGACCTCCTGGAGGGCGAGTTCGACCGTGGGCTTCGGGGCCGGGGCGGCCGACGCGCCCGGCGCCGCCCGCAGCCCCACGGCCAGTACGGCCGCCAGGGCGAGCAGCAGCACCCCGGCCGCGCGGGCCCCCCGACCGTCCGCCCGCCTGCGCCCGACCGTGCCGCTCACCTGACCGCTCCCGTCAACTCGGCTGCGGAGCCGGGCCGGTCGGCCTGCTCCGGGGGGTGGGGATCCGTGCCGCGCCCGGCCCGGTTGGTGCGTACGAGGAGGACGGCGACCGCGGCCACCGCGGCCAGGGCCAGCACCCCGGCGCCGGTCCAGCCCACCGCCGCCCAGGGCACGAAGCGGGCCGAGGCGGTGGCCTCGGCACGGGCGCCGCCGGCGGCGGTGACGGTCAGCCTGAGGTCCACCGCGTCGAACACCGGCGCCCCCGGCCACGGTTCGGAGAGCTCCACCCGCTGCCCGGGCAGCAGCTCCACGCCCAGCCGGTGCGCGGCACGGCCTGCCACGTCCCCGAGGAGCCCGTCCGCGGTGACCCCCAACTCCGGGGTCAGGGCGGTGTTCCCGCGGTTCACCAGGGCGTAGCGGATGCGGGTGGCCGCGCCCCGGCCGGTGACCGCCACGTCCTCCACGGTCAGGGCGGCCAGCACCGGCCCGCGGACCCGCAGCTGGACCCGGACGGCGGCCTCGCGCGCCCCCTCGGAGACCACGACGGCGGCCGGGTGGTCGCCGGGGACCGCGCCGGGCGGCACGGTGACGGTGAAGGGGACCACCGCGCGGGTGTGCGGCGGGATCCGGACGGTGGCGCCGGCGCCGAAGCCGATCCAGCCGCCCGCCCCGGCCGAGCCGCCGGCCGGGCGGACCGCCAGGGCGCCGCCCGCCGCGTTGTAGGCGTCGGCCCCGCGCAGGGTGAGCGTCCGGGCGGCGCCGGAGGGGTTGGCCAGGGCGACGGCGTCCTCCAGGACGGTGCCGGGCACGCCTTCGAGGTAGAAGTACGGCCGGCCGTCCGGGCTGCCGGGGGCGGTGGCCCGGCCGGCGGCGGGCTCCGCGGTCCAGCCGGGCTCCGCGGCCTCCCGTACGGGCCCCCGGGCGGGGGCCGCGCCGGCGGCGGCGGGCGGGCAGAGCACGGCCGCCGCGAGGAGCGCGGCGAGCGCGGCGGTTCGGCTACGGCGCGACGGCATGGCCGGTTCTCCCTGTCGCGTGAGGTGCGTACGGCGGTCGGCGGGGACGGTCAGGCCCGGGACCGCCCGCCGCGCCGGGTCAGCCAGAGCACCCCGGCCGCACCACCGAGCAGGACGGTGCCGCCGAGGGTACCGAGGGCGAGGGCGGAGTCCGCCGGTCCGGTCTGCGGCAGCGAGGCGACGGTCTGCGAGGTCTGGGCGACGGCGCCCCCGCCGGCCGCGGTGGCCTGCAACTCCAGGGAGGGGCGCGGGTGGTTGCCGGGGGTGCAGGTGGTGGTGGTCATCATGGCCTTGATGGTGAGCACCCCGGCGGTGAAGGTGACCTTGCCGGTCTTCTTCGGCGTGTAGGTGCCGGACAGGTCGCTGATCTTGATGGGGGTGTCGGCGGGCGCGGCGACCGCGTTGGGCGGGCCGGAGACGGCGACCGTGCCGGTCTCGGCGCCGCCGACCCTGATGACGGCGCTCGGATGCATCGCGCCCTTGCCCAGCTCGATGGGGCTGGAGGAGACGCCCTTCTGGAAGGACATCGTCAGCTTGTAGGAGTCACCGGTCTTGACGGCGGTGATGTCGATGGGCGACACGGCCGACTTTGGCCCGATCGGGGTGGCGCAGTCGTAGGCGACGTCGATCACGTCGGCGTGGGCCACGGGGGCGGCGGCCAGGACCGCCGGACCGGCCAACGCCGCGGCCAGCGCGAACGCGGCGGAGCGTTTCTTCGTGGACACCTCTGTGTTCCCCTCCGGCCAAAGTTACTGACGGCTTATCAGATTGGGCGTCAAGGTACGCCCGGGATCCTGGAGAGGGAAGACAAAGGACCGGCCGGATCGGGCATTGCCGATCCGGCCGGTCCGGGTGACGCGTGGCGCGGGTGCGCTCAGACGGCGCGGACCCCGCGCCGCCAGACGGCGGAGACCAGCGGGACGCCCGGCCGGTAGGCGAGGTGGACGTGGCTGGGCGCGTCGAGGAGTGCGAGGTCGGCGCGGGCGCCAGGGGCGATCCGGCCGATGTCGGTGCGGCGCAGGGCGCGGGCGCCGCCGGCGGTGGCGGACCAGATCGCCTCGTCCGGGGTCATCCCCATGTCGCGGACCGCCAGCGCGATGCAGAAGGGCATCGAACTGGTGTAGGAGGAGCCGGGGTTGCAGTCGGTGGACAGCGCCACGGTCGCGCCCGCGCCGAGCAGCCGGCGGGCGTCCGGCCACGGGGCGCGGGTGGAGAACTCCGCACCCGGCAGCAGGGTGGCCACCGTCTCGGAGTTGGCCAGCGCGTCGACGTCCGCGTCGGTCAGGTGGGTGCAGTGGTCGGCGGAGGCGGCGCCGAGCTCCACGCCGAGCTGCACGCCGGGGCCGAAGCTGAGCTGGTTGGCGTGGATCCGGGGGATCAGGCCCTTGGCCTTGCCGGCGGTGAGGATCGCACGGGCCTGGTCGCCGTCGAAGGCGCCCTTCTCGCAGAAGACGTCCACCCAGCGGGCGTACGGGGCGCAGGCCTCCAGCATCTCGCCGGTGACCAACTCGACGTAGCCGGCCGGGTCCTCGGCGAAGTCCGGGGAGACGATGTGGGCGCCCAGGTAGGTGACCTCGTCGGTGTGGGCGGCGGCGATGCGCAGGGCGCGGGCCTCGTCCTCGACGGTCAGCCCGTAGCCGGACTTGGTCTCGAAGGTGGTGGTCCCCTGGCGCAGGGCCTCGTCGAGGTGGCGTACGAGATTGGCCTCCAGGGCCGCGTCGGAGGCGGCGCGGGTGGCGGCCACGGTGGTGCGGATGCCGCCGGCGGAGTAGCTGCGGCCGGACATCCGGGCGTTGAACTCCTGGGTGCGGTCGCCGGCGAAGACGAGGTGGCTGTGGGAGTCCACGAAGCCGGGGATCAGGGCCCGGCCCTGGGCGTCGTACCCGGCCTCGGCGGCCGGGGCCTGTGCCGCCGGGCCCACCCAGGCGATGGTCTCGCCCTCGATGACGACGGCGGCGTCCTGGATCAGGCCGAGCGGCGACCCGTCGCCGAGGGCGGGGTCGTTGGTGACGAGGCTGCCGATGTTGGTGATGACGGTGGTCGACGTCATGGGGTCCTCTCAGTACCCGGGGGCCGGGGGCCCGGGTCAGTGGCCGGTCGAGCCGCCGTTGTCACGGCGGTCCAGGGC
>NZ_JBFBGK010000094.1:0-33904 GCF_040684615.1 Streptomyces sp. NPDC089919 | reverse complement strand
TGGTAGGGGGACGGCGGGGCTCCGCCCCGGACCCCGCACCGCCGCTCCGCGACGGTCGCCTCAAACGCCGGCGAGGCTGGGTATGCCGGGGCTCCCCCAGGACGGCGCGGATGGGAGCCGGGGGTAGCCCGGAGGGGGCTACTCGCGGACGGGGGAGGGGAGGGTGGTCAGGAAGGCGGAGAGGGCGGTGTGCCAGGCGGCGGGCTGGTCCCAGTGGACGAGGTGACCCGCATCGGGGATCTCCGCATAGGCCCCCCGCGGCAGCACCCGCACCATCTCCTGCGCCTCCGCCCGGCCCAGCTCGCCGTCCAGGCCCCGGACGACCAGCGTCGGGCAGCGGACCTGGCCGAGCTCTTCCCAGTGCGCGTCGTGCACCCACGTCTCGCGGGCCATCAGCATCTGCCGCCGCGAGAAGACCGGCCGCCAGCCGTCCGGGCCCTCGGCCATCACCTCCGCGAAGAACTCCCCGCGCGCGGGACTGGGCCGCTCCACCCACGGGTCGTCCTCGCCGAACCACTTCCGGACGTCGCCCAGCGTGGCGAACGGCAGCGGCCAGCTGCGGAACCAGTCCTCCCACTCCCGCTGCGACGCGGCCCCCAGGGCCGTGGCCCGCATGTCGCAGATGACCAGCGCCCGCACCAGGTCGGGCCGGCGCGCGGCCAGCTGCCAGGCGGTCAGCGCGCCCATGGAGTGCCCGATGAGGACCACCGGCCCGAGCCCCAGCTGCTCGATCGCCGCCTCCGCATCGGCCACGAAGGCCTCGCGGGTGTAGGGCCCCTGCGCCGGGCGGTCGCTGCGGCCGTGCCCGCGCTGGTCCAGGGCGACCGCGCGGCATTGCGCGGACAGCCAGCGGGCCGTCCCCGCCCAGTGGGACGCACGGCCCATCAGGCCGTGCAGTAAGAGGACGGCGGCTTCCGCCGGGGCGCCGCTGTCGGTGTCCTTGGGCGGTTCCGCGAACTCCCAGGCGGCGAGCCGCACGCCGTCGGCTCCCGTCACATCGAAGCGCCGTACCACTGTCGATGCACCCCCTTCGCTCCCGGCCAGAGTATCGAACCTGCATTCGAAAACGGTCGTCTCCTCCGCAACACCGCTCTTTCGAGTGACCTTGCTCAAGGATTGGCGGCCGCTGCCGAGGGGAGATCTTCATCGGGAGGCGGGCCGCTCGGGGAAGACGGTCCGAGGGGAAAGACCCTGGGAGCTCGGGGCTCCGGGTCAGCAAGGGGGAGGACCGGTCCCGGCGTCGCGAGGCGCCGGGACCAACCCCTTCCGGGGGCGCGACCGACCGGGCGTACCGGGGCGCGCGGGGCCGGGCACATCACACCGCCCCCTCCCGCAGTTGCCTGGGGCAAGCCTGGCACGCACACCGCGGCACCGCGTCCATTCCGACGGATTAGCCGGTATTCGACACCGCATCTGTGACAGCAGAGGTCACAGAGACGCCAGAGACCGGAAAACGACACCGAGCCGCCCCCGGACACCCGGGAACGGCTCGGTACGCACACCACCGCCGGCTCCGCGGCCGGCCGCGGACCGGCCTCAGCCAGGCCTCGTCCAGGCCGCGGCGCCCGGCCTCAGCGCTTGGCGACGAAGACGTGGCTCGCCACGTCCGAGTCGAGCTCCGCGGCCTCGCCGCCGCTGCCGATCAGGACACCGCCGGGCGACTCCGTCACGCTCACCACCGCGCCGGGCTGCACGCCCGCGCGCCGCAGCGTGTACATGAGCTGCGCGTCCGTCTGGATGGGCTCGCCGATCCGGCGGACCACGACGGTCTTGCCGTCGGGGCCCGGGGCCAGCTCGGACAGGCTGACCATGTTCTCGTCGAGGAAGGGGTCGGCCTCGGCCTTCTCGCCCAGCTCCTCCAGGCCCGGGATCGGGTTGCCGTACGGCGACTCGGTCGGGTGGCGCAGCAGCTCGAGCACCCGGCGCTCGACCGCCTCGCTCATCACGTGCTCCCAGCGGCAGGCCTCGGCGTGCACCTGCTCCCACTCCAGACCGATGACGTCGACGAGCAGGCACTCCGCCAGGCGGTGCTTGCGCATCACGCGGGTCGCCAGCCGGCGGCCCTCCTCGGTCAGCTCGAGGTGCCGGTCGCTGGCGACGCCCACCAGGCCGTCGCGCTCCATCCGCGCCACCGTCTGGCTGACCGTGGGGCCGCTCTGGTCGAGCCGCTCGGCGATCCGGGCGCGCATGGGGACCACACCTTCCTCCTCCAGCTCGAGAATGGTGCGGAGGTACATCTCCGTGGTATCGATCAGTCCGGACATCGTGCCCCTCATCATCGTGCGCTGGCCCTGTCACCAATTCTGACGCATCGCGCCGACAACCGTCCCGCGCCGAGGGCCGCGGGCGTCCGCCGATGCGATTGACTCATGCGCGCGCCCGGTCCGCCGCATCCGGCGGGGCCCCGTCCCGCATATTGACAGGGTCCTGGTCCAGACCGCACGGTGATCGGCGGACACGGACGCACCCCGACTCTGGAAGGGTCCTCGGCGAATGAGCGAGAGCAAGCTGGCCGGTCAGTTCCTGGACGCCGCGATCGGCCTCCTGGAGCGGGTGCGCGACGAGGAGGCGGCGCCGATCGCCGCGGCGGGCGGGCTCATCGCCGACGCCGTGGCCGCCGGCAACCGGCTCTTCGCCTTCGGCGCCGGACACTCCTCGCTGCCCGCGATGGACGTGGTCTACCGGGCCGGCGGCCTGGCCCTGATGAACTTCCTCGCCGTCCCCGGCACCGCCGGCATCGACGTCATGCCGGCCACCCTCGGCAGTGCCCTGGAGCGGGTCGACGGGCTGGCCGGGGCGGTCCTCGACAGCAGCCCGGCCGGCGCCGGGGACGTCCTGGTGATCATCTCGCTGTCCGGGCGCAACGCCCTGCCGGTGGAGATGGCCATGAACGCCCGCGCCCTCGGGCTCAAGGTCATCGGCGTCACCTCGGTGGCCTACACGACCGGGACCAAGTCCCGGCACGTCTCCGGCACCTTCCTCAAGGACCACTGCGACGTCGTCCTGGACAGCAAGATCGCCGTCGGGGACGCGGAGCTGACGCTGGACGGCATCGACGCGCCCTTCGCCCCCGCGTCCACCGTCGTGACCAGCGCGATCATGCAGTCGGTGATGGCCACCGCGGCCGGTGAGCTGGTCGCCCGGGGCGTCGAGCCGCCGCTGCTGCGCTCGGGCAACGTCGACGGCGGCCACGAGTGGAACGGCCGCGTGATGACGCAGTACGGCGACCGGATCTTCTTCCGCCACTAGCCGCCGACCGGGCACCGAGCTGCCGGCCGGTGGTGCCGCGGACTACTCCGTGCGCACCCCGGCCGGGCTCAGGTCCGCGGCGATGCGGGCCGCGACCTCCTCGGCGTAGACGGCGTCGGGCCGCTCGAAGGGCGGCCGGGCGGCCGTCCGCAGGAAGGTGAGGACGCCGACCGTGCGCCCGCGGCTGCGCAGGACCGTGCACAGGCCGTGCGCGACGCCCTCCGGCCAGCCCGGCGGCAGCGCCGCCGGGGCGCTCACCCGGACCGACCCGAGCCGGTCCAGGGCCTGCCGGGCCGGGTGACCGGCCGGGCAGCGGGCCGGCAGCCCGCCGGTGGGCGCGGTCCCCGGCGGCGAGACCACCGACCGCAGCAGCCGCTCGCCCACCGCGACGTCCACCAGCGCGTGGTCCGCGAAGCCGGCCAGCGCGAAGTCCAGCCGGACCGCCACCGCCTCCGCCGGGTCCTCGCACTCGCCGGCGGCCCGCGAGGCGCGGTGCAGTTGGTTGCTGCGGAACCGCAGCTGCGCGGTGTCCAGCTCGGCCTGCCGGGCCTCGGTGATGTCCTGGAACAGCCAGCCCACCCCCAGCGGCACCGGCTCCTCGCCCAGCGGCGAGGCCAGCCGCAGGAAGCCGGACCGCCAGCAGCGCCGGCGCACCCCCTCGGGCGTGCGCACCGACACCCACAGCTCCAGCGGCGCCGGCGGCACGCCTTCGGCCAGTACGTGCGTGAGCGCGCCCTCGACCTCCTCCACGCCCTGGAGCAGCAGCTCCCCCAGCGGCCGGCCCAGCAGCGCGGTGCGGCCCATGCCGAAGGCCCGGGCGGCGTGGGCGTTGACCACGGCGGGCCGCAGGTCCACGTCGACCAGGACGACGCCCCAGGACGCGTCCTCGAGCAGCGCCTCGCTCAGGGCGATGGAGCGCTCCAGGTCGATCTGGGTGTGCACCTCGCTGAAGGCGCAGTAGACGCCGGCCGGCCGGCCGTCGGCGCCGGGCACCCCGGCGGACTGGGTGCGCACCAGCACCCGCCCGCCGTCCTTGGTCAGCAGGGCGAACTCGTGGACCTGGCGGCCGGGCGTCTCCTGGGCGGACATCAGCCGCCGCGCCACGTCCTCGGCGTCCGCGGCCCGGGCCGCCCAGCCGGCGAACCCGTGCCGGCCCACGGCCTCCGCCGCGCTCCACCCCAGGATCCGCTCGGCCTCGCGGTTCCAATGGGTGATCACACCGTCGGCGTCGAACGCGCAGAGGGCGGCGTCCATGCCGTCCAGTAGCGCGGCGAGCAGATCGTCGGTGGTCTCACTACGTCCGGAAGCACTCACCTGGCACCCCCTGCAGGTGTTCGCGTGTGCGGCACGTCGGATCATTCAACTCCAACGTGACGCAGCCCACACCCGCTTCCCGGAAAAGAACCGGGCCGATTAATTCGCTTGCGGCTCTCCGGAGGGGCTCCTAGCGTGTGGTGCACACGAGAAGGGAGGTGGTTCCGGAAATGTACGACTACCGGACGCGTGAGGTGACTGCGGGCTGACGCCCGTCGTCGCACGCACCCAGTGCGGTGCCGGCGGATGCGCCGGCCAAACCCAAGCAGTCACCCGACCCGCGGACTCGCCGGCACGTCCGGCCGGCTCTCTTACTGCAGAAGAGAACCCGAGTCCGCGGGTCGCCCCTTTTTCCCAGGGCTCGGTTCACCTCCGGGCGCTGAAAGCCGGTGTCGACGGTCGCCGTGCTCAGCCCGCTCGTTCCTCACGGGCCTGCGCGCGGCTCCCTTTCGACACCGGCGCGCCCTTCGGCTCACTCGCCGGGTGTTCATGGGCAGAGCCGGTCCACCCGCCAGTCGCCCGCGTCCGTGCGCGTGTAGCGCAGCCGGTCGTGGAGGCGGTTCTCGTGGCCCTGCCAGAACTCGACCTCCCGGGGCGCCACCCGGTAGCCGCCCCACTCCGGCGGTACGGGGACCTGCTCGCCCTCGGGGTAGCGCTCGGCGAGCTCCGCGTACCGGCGGTCCAGCTCGGCGCGCGAGCCGATGACCGAGGACTGCTCGCTGGCCCAGGCGCCCAGCTGGGAGCCGTGCGGCCGGGAGCGGAAGTACGCGGCGGTCTCGTCCCGGCCGACCCGCGCCGCCGTGCCGGTGACGACCACCTGGCGGGCGATGGGGTGCCAGGGGAAGAGCAGCGCGACCTGCGGGTTGGCGGCGATCTCGCGCCCCTTGCGGGAGCCGTGGTTCGTGAAGAACACGAAGCCGCGCGCGTCGAACTGCTTGAGCAGCACGGTGCGGGAGCTGGGCGCGCCCCCGGGCGTGGCGGTGGAGACGACCATGGCGTTGGGTTCGAAGACGTGCGCCTCGGCGGCCTGCTGGAACCAGCGGGCGAACTGCTCCATGGGATCGGCGGCCAGTCCGTCCTCCGCGACGATCTCGGAGCGGTACTGCTTGCGCATGACGGCGGGATCAAGGTCGTGGTTCGGCACCCGGCCATCCTGCCGCAGCGGCCCCGCACGCCCCGCCGCAGGGCGCCACTTGGGAGCTGCGCGCGCCGGGCGACACGCGTCCGCTGTGCCCCACGTCACGCTTCCGCCCGGCCCCGGGAGAGTAGAGACTCGTGGGTCTGGGCCGCCCCCGGCGGCCCTTCGCGCGGTGGGTGACCTACGAACGCACGGGGCATGACGGGGATGCACCCGCGCCGCATCGCATGTCAGGGCGTACAAAGGTGTACGTATCCACCCGCTCTTGACGCCTGGTCACGGCCGTTGGCCGCACAACTTGAGGAGCCGCCTCATGTCCGATTTCGTACCCGGCCTCGAAGGGGTCGTCGCGTTCGAGACGGAGATCGCCGAACCCGACCGGGAGGGCGGTGCGCTCCGCTACCGCGGTGTGGACATCGAAGACCTGGTCGGACACGTCTCCTTCGGGAACGTCTGGGGCCTGCTGGTCGACGGCGCCTTCAACCCCGGCCTGCCCGCCGCCGAGCCCTTCCCGATCCCGGTGCACTCCGGTGACATCCGGGTGGACGTGCAGTCCGCCCTCGCGATGCTGGCGCCCGTGTGGGGCCTCAAACCGCTGCTGGACATCGACGAGCGGACGGCCCGCGACGACCTGGCCCGGGCCGCCGTGATGGCGCTGTCGTACGTCGCCCAGTCCGCGCGCGGCCAGGGCCTGCCGATGGTCCCCCAGCGGGAGATCGACAAGGCCGAGTCCGTGGTCGAGCGGTTCATGATCCGCTGGCGGGGCGAGCCGGACCCCAAGCACGTCAAGGCCGTGGACGCCTACTGGACCTCCGCCGCCGAGCACGGCATGAACGCCTCCACCTTCACCGCCCGGGTGATCGCCTCCACCGGCGCGGACGTGGCGGCGGCGCTCTCCGGCGCGGTCGGCGCCATGTCCGGGCCGCTGCACGGCGGTGCGCCCTCCCGCGTCCTCGGCATGATCGAGGAGATCGAGCGGACCGGCGACGCCGTGGCGTACGTGAAGAAGGCCCTGGACAAGGGCGAGCGGCTGATGGGCTTCGGCCACCGCGTCTACCGCGCCGAGGACCCGCGTGCCCGGGTGCTGCGCCGGACCGCCAAGGAGCTGGGCGCGCCGCGCTTCGAGGTGGCGGAGGCGCTGGAGAAGGCCGCGCTGGAGGAGCTGCACGCCCGGCGCCCGGACCGGGTGCTGGCCACGAACGTGGAGTTCTGGGCGGCGATCACGCTGGACTTCGCGGAGGTCCCGGCGCACATGTTCACGTCGATGTTCAGCTGTGCCCGCACGGCCGGCTGGTCGGCGCACATCCTGGAGCAGAAGCGCACCGGCCGGCTGATCCGGCCCTCGGCCCGGTACGTGGGCCCGGGCGCGCGGGACCCGCGGGAGATCGCGGGGTACGAGGACCTGGCCGCCTCGGCCTGAGCCGCCGGCGGACCCGCCGCATCCCGCGAGGGGTGCGGCGGGTCCGGCTTTCACGGGTCGCGGGGGCCCGACGGGGGTCAGGCGTCCAGGGCCGTGTCGATCAGGCGGGACCACTGGGCCAGCACCCGGGCCCGGCGGGCGGTGTCGTCGGTGAGGACGTTGGCCAGGCCCAGGCCCCGGGCCATGTCGAGGAGGCCCTGCACGGTCTCGCGGACCCCCGGCCGGGACTCGTCCGCGCCCAGCAGCTCCACGGCGATGCGGTGGGTCTCGCGGCCCACCCGCGCCTCGAGTTCGGTGACCCGGGGGCGCAGCTGCTCCTCGTTGGAGGCCGCCACCCACAGCTGGAGGGCGGCCCGGAAGAGGGTGCCGGTGTAGAGGTCCACCAGGGCCCCGACCACGGCGGGCCGGGCCGCCGGACCGCCGGCGAACAGCCCCCGCAGCGCGGCCGAGCGCTCCTCGGCCACGTACTCGACGGCGGCGGTGAACAGGTCCTCGCGGGTGGGGAAGTGGTGCTGGGCGGCGCCCCGGGAGACCCCGGCGCGCTCGGCGACCACCGCGACGGTGGAACCGGCCCAGCCGTGCTCGGCGAGGCAGGCCACGGCGGCTTCGAGGAGGCGCTGCCGGGTGGCGCGGCTGCGGTCCTGCTTGGGGGCGGTCACGACACCCACGACGGGCTCCGGCGCTCGAAGCGGGCGGTGATGCCCTCGCGGGCCTCCGCGGAGCCGAAGAAGGCGGCGGACAGGGCGGTCAGCCGCTCGCCGTCCCGGTCCAGGGCTTCCCGCAGCCCGGCGGTGACCAGGCGCTTGGTCTCGGCGAGGGCCAGCGGTCCGGCCTTGCGCAGGCCGTCCAGTACGGGCGCCAGGGCGGCGTCCACGTCCTCGGCGTGCAGGGTGAGCAGCCCGATCCGGGCCGCCTCGACCGCGTCGAAGGCCTCGGCGGTCAGGAAGTAGCGGGCCGCGGCCCGCGGGTCGAGCCGGGGCAGCAGCGGGGCGGAGATCACCGCCGGGACGACGCCCAGGTGGGTCTCGGTGAAGGCGTACGTGGAGCCCGGCCCGGCGGCGGCGATGTCGCAGGCTCCGAGCAGGCCCAGGCCGCCGGCCCGGACGTGGCCGGTGACCCGGGCGACCACCGGCTTGGACAGCTCGGCGATCTCCCGGAGCAGGGCCAGGAAGTCGGCGGGGTCGCAGGGGGACTTCAGGTCGGCCCCGGCGCAGAAGGTGTTGCCGGTGTGGGTCAGGACCACCGCCCGGACCGCCGGGTCCCCGGCCGCCTCGGCCAGCGCGGTGCGCAGGGCGGCCACCAGGGCGGCCGAGAGCGCGTTGCGGTTGGCCGGCGAGTCGAGGGTGAGGGTGGTGATGCCGTGCGCGTGCGCGGCGTCGACGACGGGGTCCATGGCCGCTCCTCCGTTGCGGTTCGGGCGCCGGCCCGGCGGCGCCCGCCGGGAGGGCGGCGCCGGCGGGCCGGCCGGGCTGTCCGGTCCTGCTAGTACGACTTGGGCAGACCGAGGGTCTGGTGCGAGACGAAGTTGAGGATCATCTCGCGGCTGACCGGGGCGATCCTGGCCACCCGGGACGCGGTGATCAGTGCCGCCAGCCCGTACTCGCGGGTGAGGCCGTTGCCGCCGAGGGTGTGGACCGACTGGTCCACAGCCTTCACACAGGCCTCACCGGCAGCGTACTTGGCCATGTTCGCGGCCTCCCCCGCGCCCATGTCGTCACCGGCGTCGTAGAGGGCGGCGGCCTTCTGCATCATCAGGCGGGCCAGCTCCAGATCGATGTGCGCGGTGGCCAGCGGGTGGGCGATGGCCTGGTGGGCGCCGATGGGCTGCTTCCACACCTGGCGGGTGCGGGCGTACTCCAGGGCCTTGGCGAGGGCGTAGCGGCCCATGCCGATGGCGAAGGCGGCGGTCATGATCCGCTCGGGGTTGAGGCCGGCGAAGAGCTGGAGCAGCCCCGCGTCCTCGTCGCCGACCAGGGCGTCGGCGGGCAGCCGCACCTCGTCCAGGACCAGCTCGAACTGCTTCTCGGCGGCCTGGAGCTCCATGTCGATGGGGCTGCGGCCGAAGCCGGGGGTGTCCCGGGGGACGATGAACAGGCAGGGCTTGAGGCTGCCGGTCCGTGCGTCCTCGGTGCGTCCGACGATCAGCGTGGCGTCGGCGATGTCCACCCCGGAGATGAACACCTTGCGGCCGGTCAGGACCCAGTCGTCGCCGTCCCGGCGAGCGGTGGTGGTGATCCGGTGCGAGTTGGAGCCGGCGTCCGGCTCGGTGATGCCGAAGGCCATGGTGCGGCTGCCGTCGGCCAGCCCCGGCAGCCACGCGCGCTTCTGCGCCTCGGTGCCGAAGCGGGCGATGACCGTGCCGCAGATGGCCGGCGAGACCACCATCATCAGGAGCGGGGAGCCCGCGGCGCCCAGCTCCTCCAGGACGATGGAGAGCTCGGCGATGCCGCCGCCCCCGCCGCCGTACTCCTCGGGCAGGTTGACCCCGAGGTAGCCGAGCTTGGCGGCCTCCGCCCACAGCTCGTCGGGGTGGCGGCCCTCGGCGGCCACCTTGGCCAGGTACTCCCGGCCGTACCGCTGCCCGAGGGCGGCGACGGCGGCGCGCAGCGCCCGGTGTTCTTCGGTTTCGAGGACGGAGCTCATGACGGCGGTTCCTCCAGTACTACGGCCAGTAGGGCGCCGACCTCGACCTGGTGGCCGGGGGCGGCGTGGAGCGCGGTGAGCGTGCCGGAGGCGGGAGCGAGGATGCGGTGCTCCATCTTCATCGCCTCCAGCCAGAGCAGGGGCTGCCCGGCGGTGACGGTGCAGCCGGGGGCCAGGCCCTCGGCGACCCGGACGACGGTGCCGGGCATGGGCGCGAGCAGGGAGCCCGGTTCGGTGCGGTCCTGGGGGTCCGCGAACCGCGGCAGGGCATGGAGGGTGTGTGCGCCGAGCGGGGAGTCGACGTACACCACCCCGGTGTTCGATTTTGGTTTCACGTGGAACACCCGCCGGACGCCCTCGATTTCGAGCACCGCCCGGTCGGCTTCCACCGCGAGGACTCGAACGTCCGGGTGGTCGACGGGCTCCGGACCGGTCCGGGCGTGCCGGTAGCGGATCTCGTGCTCGGACCCGGAGGGCTCGGCGCGGTAGCGGCGCAGTTGCGGCTGGGAGGGCAGGTTGCGCCAACCGCCCAGCCGGACCGCCAGCCCGCTGCCGGGCGCGGGCAGCGCCTGCACCAGCGCCGCGGCCAGCGCGGCCAGCCCGCCGTCCGGACCCGCGGTCGTCAGCTCGTCCAAGTACCGCTCGTAGAAGCCGGTGTCGAGCCGGGCGGCGGCGAACTCGGGGTGCCGCAGGGAGCGGACCAGCAGCTCGCGGTTGGTGGTCAGGCCGTGGATCCGGGCCCGGTCCAGGGCGTGCGCGAGGGCGCGCACCGCCTCGGCCCGGGTTGGCGCGTGGGCGATGACCTTGGCCAGCATCGGGTCGTAGTGGACCCCCACCGCGTCGCCGTCCGCGAAGCCGCTGTCCACCCGCACCCCGCCGGGCACGGCCAGGGTCTCCAGGGTGCCCGTCTGGGGCCGCCAGCCCTGCGCGGGGTCCTCGGCGTACAGCCGCGCCTCGACGGCATGGCCGGCCGGTGCGGGCGGGGTGACCGGCAGCGGCCGGCCCTCGGCGATCCGCAGCTGCCAGGCGACCAGGTCCAGGCCGAAGACGGCCTCGGTGACCGGGTGTTCCACCTGGAGGCGGGTGTTCATCTCCAGGAAGTACGGCCGCCCGTCGGCGGTGACCAGGAACTCCACGGTCCCGGCGCCCTGGTACGAGACCGCCCGCGCGGCGGCCGTGGCGGCCTCGTGCAGGGCGGTGCGCAGGGACTCCGGCAGCCCGGGGGCCGGGGCCTCCTCGATGACCTTCTGGTGCCGGCGCTGGAGGGAGCAGTCGCGGGTGCCCAGCGCCCAGACGGTGCCGTGGGCGTCGGCCAGGATCTGCACCTCGACGTGCCGGCCCCGTTCGACGTACGGCTCGGCGAAGACCTCGCCGTCGCCGAAGGCGGAGGCGGCCTCGGCCGAGGCGGCGGCCAGCTCGTCCTTCAGGTCGGCGAGGTCGCGCACCACCCGCATGCCCCGCCCGCCGCCGCCCGCGGCGGCCTTGAGCAGCAGCGGCAGGTCCCCGGGGCCGGCGGTGGCCGGGTCCACCGGCTCCAGCAGCGGCACCCCGGCGGCCCGCATCAGCTCCTTGGCGCGGGTCTTGGAGGCCATCGCCTCGATCGCGGCGGGCGGCGGACCGATCCAGCGCAGCCCGGCCTCGGCCACGGCCCGGGCGAAGCCGGCGTTCTCGGAGAGGAACCCGTACCCGGGGTGCACGGCGTCGGCCCCGGCCGCCAGCGCGGCCTTGATCAGCAGATCGCCGCGCAGGTACGTCTCACCGGGCGCGGCCCCGGGCAGCCGGACGGCGCAGTCGGCCTCCCGGACGTGCAGGGCGCCCGCGTCGGGGTCGGCGTACACGGCGACGGTGGCCAGGCCCAGCTCCCGGGCGGTGCGGAAGATCCGGACCGCGATCTCGCCGCGGTTGGCGACCAGCACCGAGGCCAGCGGGGCCGGCGCGGTGGCGGCGGGGGCGGTGACAGGGGTGTGCGAGGTCATCTGGGGCTCACATCCGGAAGACGCCGAAGCCGCCACGGGCGCCCTCGACGGGGGCGTTGTGGAGGGCGGAGAGACACAGGCCGAGGACGGTACGGGTGTCGCGCGGATCGATGACCCCGTCGTCGTAGAGCCGCCCGGAGAGGAACATCGGCAGCGACTCGGCCTCGATCTGCTGCTCGACCAGGGCGCGCAGCCCGGCGTCCGCCTCCTCGTCGTAGGGCGCGCCCTTGGCGGCGGCCGAGGCGCGGGCCACGATCGAGAGCACCCCGGCCAGCTGCTGGGGGCCCATCACCGCGGACTTGGCACTGGGCCAGGCGAAGAGGAAGCGCGGGTCGTAGGCCCGGCCGCACATGCCGTAGTGGCCGGCGCCGTAGCTGGCGCCCATCAGCACCGACAGGTGCGGGACCCGGGAGTTGGCCACCGCGTTGATCATCATCGCGCCGTGCTTGATGATGCCGCCCTGCTCGTACTCCTTGCCGACCATGTAGCCGGTGGTGTTGTGGAGGAACAGCAGCGGGATGTCCCGCTGGTTGGCGAGCTGGATGAACTGCGCCGCCTTCTGCGACTCCTGGCTGAAGAGCACGCCGTGCGCATTGGCGAGGATGCCGACCGGGTAGCCGTGCAGCGCGGCCCAGCCGGTGGCCAGGCTGGTCCCGTACAGCGGCTTGAACTCGTCGAAGTCCGAGCCGTCGACCAGCCGGGCGATCACCTCCCGGGGGTCGAAGGGGGTCTTCAGGTCGGCCGGCACGATGCCGAGGAGTTCCTCCGGGTCGTACCGGGGCGGCTCGGCCGGCGCCGGATCGGGGTGCGCCTTGCGGTGGTTGAGCCGCGCCACCACCCGACGGGCCTGGCGCAGCGCGTCCGACTCGTCCAGGGCGTAGTAGTCGGCCAGCCCGGAGGTGCGGGCGTGCATGTCGGCGCCGCCCAGCGACTCGTCGTCGCTCTCCTCGCCGGTGGCCATCTTCACCAGCGGCGGGCCGCCGAGGAACACCTTCGACCGGTCCTTGATCATCACGGTGTGGTCGGACATGCCGGGGACGTACGCGCCGCCGGCCGTGGAGTTGCCGAAGACCACGGCGACGGTGGGGATGCCGGCGGCCGAGAGCCGGGTGATGTCCCGGAAGATCGCCCCGCCGGGGATGAAGATCTCCTTCTGGGACGGCAGGTCCGCCCCGCCCGACTCGACCAGGCTGATGCAGGGCAGCCGGTTCTGGAGGGCGATCTCGTTGGCCCGCAGCGCCTTCTTGAGCGTCCACGGGTTGCTCGCCCCGCCGCGCACCGTCGGGTCGTTGGCGGTGATCAGGCACTCGACGCCCTCGACCACGCCGATACCGGTGATCATCGAGGCGCCGACGGGGTAGTCGCTGCCCCAGGCCGCGAGCGGGGAGAGCTCCAGGAACGGCGTGTCCGGGTCGATCAGGAGCTCGATCCGCTCCCGGGCGAGCAGCTTGCCGCGCCCGCGGTGCCGCTCGGTGTACTTGGGGCCGCCGCCGGCCAGGGCCTTGGCGTGCTCGGCCTCGAGCTCGGCCAGCTTGCCGAGCAGGGCCGCGCGGTTCTCGGCGAAGCCGGGGGCGGCGGGGTCGAGGCTGGTGCGGAGCCTTGTCACGGGCGGGTGCCTCCTGGGTGGGGTGCGGTGGCCTGCTCCGGTGCTGCCGGTACGTCGGCCAACAGGTGGGTGGGGACGTCCACGTGGCGGGCGCGCAGCCATTCGCCGAGGGCCTTGGCCTGGGGGTCGAAGCGGTGCTGGGCGGCTACGCCTTCGCCGAGCAGGCCGGGGATGACGAAGTTCAGGGCGCGGAGGTTGGGGAGGTCGTGGCGGACCACGGCCAGTCCGGCGGTCTCGGGGAGGAGGTGCTTGAGGCGGTCGGTGGTGAGGAAGTCCGTGAGCCAGTGCCACTGGGCTTCGGTGCGGGCCCAGACGCCGAGGTTGGCGTCGCCGCCCTTGTCTCCGCTGCGGGTGCCGATGATTCGGCCGAGGGGGGTGCGGGTGGTTCCGCTGCGCGGGGCTGCTCCCCTACCCGCCCCTTCCCGAAACCGGGGCTCCGCCCCGGACCCCGCCCCGGCGCTGCGCGCCGGGCTTTCGGGGCTCCGCCCCGGACCCCGCGCCTCAAACGCCGGCGGGGCTGGATCTGCTCCCGCCGCCTCGACCGTCAGCGAGGCTGGATTTGGCGGGGCTGGATTTGGCGGGGCTGGATGGGGCGGGGCTGGGATGGCTGCGTGGGTGCCGTCCGGCAGGACGGCGGTGTGGGGGACGGCCGTTGCCGGGATCGGGACGGAGGAGAAGGTGCCGTAAGGGGTCGGGGGAGAGGGCGGGGCCGTTACGTGGAAGCCGGGGTAGCTGGCTAGGGCCAGTTCGATGGCCTTCGAGGTGAGGCGGCGGCCGACGGGGTCGGGGGAGGGGTCGCGGACGACCAGGCGGAGGAGGGCGCTGGCGGTCTCCTCAGTGTCGGCGTCCTCGTGGTCGGTGCGGGCCAGCTCCCAGCGGACCTCGGCGATGCCGTCCAGGGTCGGCGCCAACTGCGCCCGTACCAGGGCCGCCTTGGCTTCGATGTCGAGGCCGGTCAGGACGAACACGACCTCGTTGCGCCAGCCGCCGATGCGGGTCAGGCCCGCCTTGAGGGTGCCGGGCGGGGCCTCGCCGCGGACGCCCGTGACCGCCACCCGGTCCGGGCCGGCCTGGGTCAGCCGTACGGTGTCCAGCCGGGCCGTCACGTCCGGGCCGAGGTACCGGGCGCCCTGGGTCTCGTACAGCAGTTGGGCGGTGACCGTGCCGGTGTCCACCACCCCGCCGGTGCCGGGGTGTTTGGTGATCACGCAGCTGCCGTCGCGGGCGATCTCCGCCAGCGGGAAGCCGGGGTGGCGGACGTCGTGGCCGGTGAAGAAGGCGTAGTTGCCGCCGGTGGCCTGGGTGCCGCACTCCAGGACGTGGCCGGCCACCACCGCGCCGGCCAGCGCGTCCAGGTCCACCGGGGACCAGTCGAAGAACCACGCGGCCGGGCCGCTGACCAGGGCCGCGTCCGTCACCCGGCCGGTGATCACCACGTCCGCGCCGGCCCGCAGGCAGGCGGTGATGCCGAAGCCGCCGAGGTAGGCGTTGGCCGTGAGGGCGTCCTCGTACGGCATCAGGTCGTCGCCCTCGACGTGCGCCACCGTGACCGGGAGGCCCAGCTTCTCCGCGAGCGCGCGGACCGCGGCGGCCAGTCCGGCCGGGTTGAGGCCGCCGGCGTTGGCGACCAGCCTGACGCCGCGCTCGTGGGCGAGGCCGAGGCCTTCCTCCAGTTGCCGCAGGTACGTCTTGGCGTAGCCGAGCGCGGGGTCCTTCAGGCGTTCGCGGCCGAGGATCAGCATGGTCAGCTCGGCCAGGTAGTCGCCGGTCAGGACGTCCAGCGGGCCGCCGGTCAGCATCTCCCGCAGGGCGTCGAAGCGGTCGCCGTAGAAACCCGAGGCGTTTCCGATGCGCAGGACGTCAGACACGGGGGGCCCGCCCGTCCCCCGCCGGGCCGGCGAAGGCCTGGGCGATGTCCAGCCAGTGGTCGGCCTCGGCGCCCTCGGCCGTCACGGCCAGGTCGGCGCGGTGGGCGCGCTGGGTGACCAGCAGGCAGAAGTCCAGCGCCGGGCCGGTGACCTTCTGGGGCGCGTCGGCGGGGCCGTAGGTCCAGGTCTCCGTGCCGTCCGGGGAGACCAGCTCGACCCGGAACTCCGCCGCGGGGGCGGCCAGTCCGCGCACCGCGTACGCGTAGTCGCGGGCCCGGACGCCGATGCGGGCGACGTGGTACAGCCGGGAGGTGGGCTTCCTCGTGACGCCGAGGGCGTCGGCCACGTCCTGGCCGTGGGCCCAGGTCTCCATCAGACGGGCGCTGGCCATCGAGGCGGCCTTCATCGGCGGGCCGAACCAGGGGAACCGGGCGGTGCCGTCGGCGGCGGCCAGGGCCGCGTCGAGGCCGGTACGGGCGCGGCGCCAGCGGGCCAGCAGCTCGGCCGGGGGGAGCGCGGCGCCGCGCTCGGCGCCCTGGTCCACGAAGTCGTCCGGGGCGGCCAGGGCCTCCTCGATGCGGCGGGCGAAGCCGTCGGCGTCGGTGAGGGCCAGCAGGGCGGCCTGGTCGGTCCACTCGAGGTGGGCGATCTGGTGGGCGACGGTCCAGCCCTTGGCGGGGGTGGGGCTGGTCCATTCTTCCGGGGCCAAGTCCCCGACGAGGCGGTCGAGTTCCTGCCCCTCCTCGCGGAGGTCGGCGATCACGAGGGATGACGGATCGGGCACAGGGCGCTCCCCACGGCGGCGGTGGCACGGCAACGTGCCCCGAGCGTGGCACCCTCCCCCAAAACAATCAAGCACGCTTGCATGATTTTGGCCCAATCCCCTTCCTGCAACCGCCGATTCCAGGCGCCGACCCCGCGCCTCGATCTCCCCCAGCTACCGCTGGGAGGTGCCCCCGGCGGGGCTGGATATGTGCCGGCGGGGCTGGGATCGCCCCGCCGGCGGGGCGGGTCAGGGGGAGTCTGACGGGCCGATGGGGCGGAGGACGGTGGCCAGGTCACCGGTGGCGACCAGGCGGTCGATGACCTGGGAGATCGCCCGTACGCCCGGCTCCCGGACGATCAGGCCGTCCCAGACCCACCAGTAGTCGCCCTCCGGGTCACCCGCGTCGCGCTGCCGGTCCATGACCCGGCGTACCTCGTCGAGCGTGAAGACGGTGCCGCACCACCGCTCGCCGTCGTCCCGGGTGACCCACATGTCGACGTTGCAGAGCTCGTCGAGGTCCTCCTCGGGATCCGGCACGAAGCAGATCTCGTAGCCGTCACGTCTGACCCGGTAGAAGGGGCCGTCCCACATGGTCGCTCCAGTACACAGCCGCCGACGGCGGGAGGTCAGCCCTTGCTGACGGCGGTCAGGATCTCGGGGAGGCGGGCTGCGGTCCAGGGGGCCGCGACGCGGAGGCCGGCCCAGGTGATCAGGAGCGCGTAGGCGGCGCCGGCCGGGAGCATCAGCCACAGGTAGGGGTGGAGGTCCGCGACGTGCAGCCAGACCGTCGCCACGATCAGCGGCGCGCACAGCACGGCCGAGGAGACCATGCCCAGCAGGACGCTCAGCCAGGCCAGCCCGCCCTGCCCCGGCGCGGCGTTCTTGAAGGCGCCGTCCTGGGGGACCGAGTACGGGAAGCGCGCCGAGGCCACCGCCCCGGTGGCCAGCATGGCCCCGAGCAGCCCGAGCGCCACCCCCGTCGCGTCCGGCACCGCCGCCCAGTCGTCCAGCAGCGCACCCGTCACCGCGGTCACCAGCACCGTGTACGGGACGGTCACCAGCGCCAGCGCCAGGGCCCGCGCGCGCAGTTCCTCGTACGCCTGCCGGGGCGTGGCCAGGGTCTGCGCCACCATCCAGAAGGCCGAGGTGTCCTGGCCGAACTGGTTGTACATCTGCACGCCCAGCATCCCCGCGCCGAAGCAGGAGAAGTAGATCGTGCCGGTGCCCTGGAGGGCGTTGAAGACCGGCACGATCAGCCCGACCGCCAGCGCCGTCACCCAGGCCGCCTTGGTCTTCGGGTCCCGCAGCACGTACCGCAGCGTCCGCTGCATCACCGCCCCGGTCCGGCCGCCCGGCAGCAGGCCCCAGGAGCCGCCCGCCGCGCGGTCCTTCGTACGGCCCGGGTCCGCCGCCGCGACGGTCGAGCCGTCCGGGGTGACCATCAGCCTCGTCAGCGAGCGCTGCCAGGACCAGAGCAGGCCGGCCGCGGCCGCCGCGCTCAGCAGCAGTTGTCCGGCCGCCGTCGCGTACGCACCCCCGCTCGCCGAGTCCACCGCGCCGAGGGCGGCGGCCGGCGGCAGCCAGCGCACCACGTCCGCCACCGGCGCCAGCCGGTCCAGGCCGCCGGCCTCGGACAGCCGCTGGGCGCCGAAGTTGACCGCCTGCGCGCCCAGGGCGATCAGCAGACCGCTCAGCAGGGCCAGGTCACGGCCCTTGCGGCTGGTCAGCAGCCGGACGTTGGCGGTGGCCACGGCCCGGGCCAGCGCCACGCAGCACACCAGCAGCAGCGGCACCGCCAGGACGCCCGCCACCACCCCCGCCGCGCCGTGCGCGACGGCGAGGACGGCCCCCACGGCCAGGCAGAGCGTGAAGAGCGGCCCGGTGCCCACCAGCGAGGCCGCCAGCAGGGCCGGGACCAGCGCGCCGGGCCGCAGCGGCAGCATCACCAGCCGGGTCGGGTCCAGCGTCTCGTCGCCGCCGGGGAAGAACAGCGGCATCACCGCCCAGCCCAGCGCCACCAGCCCGCCGAGCAGCACCACCAGCGCGGCCGCGTGCTCGTGTCCGCGCAGCAGCACGAGCAGCAGCACCAGCAGCGCCCCGAAGAAGAGGGTGAAGGCCAGCGAGAGGATGTACGCGGCCTTGCGCTTGGCGCTCTGCCGCAGGCCGTTGCGGAGCAGCGACAGCTTCAGCCGGACGAAGACCGGGGTCAGCGCGGCCCGCGAGGGCACCTGCCCGGCCGTGGCCGCCCGGCCGGTGCCCAGGGTCCCGAGGTCGCTCACCGGGCCGTCCCGCCGCCGAGCCAGTCCAGGGAGTCGCCGGTGTCCCGGCCCTGCGCGCCGACCAGTTCCAGGAAGGCGCTCTGCAGCGAGGGGGCCGCGCCGCGGACCTCGGCGAGGGTGCCCTGGGCCCGGATCCGGCCGGCGGCCATCACCGCGACCCAGTCGCAGAGCGATTCCACCAGCTCCATGACGTGGCTGGAGAAGACCACGGTGGCGCCCGAGGCGGTGTAACGTTCCAGCACCCCGCGGATGGTCTGCGCGGACACCGGGTCCACGCCCTCGAACGGCTCGTCGAGGAACAGCACTTCGGGGTTGTGCAGCAGCGCCGCCGCCAGCCCGATCTTCTTGCGCATGCCCGTGGAGTAGTCGACGACCAGCTTGTGCTGGGAGCCGGCCAGGTCGAGCACGTCCAGCAGCTGGGTGGCCCGTTTGTCGACCTCGTCCCCCGGCAGCCCCCGCAACCGGCCCATGTAGCCGAGGAGTTCCCGGCCCGAGAGCCGTTCGAAGAGCCGCAGCCCCTCGGGCAGCACCCCGATCCGCGACTTCACTTCCACCGGATCGGACCACACGTCGTACCCCGCCACCTCGACCGTGCCCATGTCCGGCCGCAGCAGGCCGGTCACCATCGACAAGGTGGTGGTCTTGCCCGCGCCGTTCGGCCCGACCAGACCGATGAACTTGCCCGCCGGCAGCTCCAGATCGATGCCCCCGACGGCGATCTGGTCGCCGAAGCGCTTCCAGAGCCCCGCTATCCGCACGGCGACGGGCGGGGCCTGGTGCGCCCCGCCCGCCTCTGCCGCAAACGCCTGGTCAGGCATGGTGTGCCCTCCCTTTCGTACTGTTCCCCGTTGGTCCCTGCCACCTTACGAGGAGCCGCGTACCGCGCAGAAGAGTCGGGTCCTCGCAGGTCAGGCGCGGCGCGCCCGGGCCGCCGCGGCCTCCCGCCCGCAGGCGTACGCCAGCGGGTTGATCAGCTCCTCGGCGTCCGGCAGCCAGCGGTTGGCGGGCGTGGGGCGGCGGGCCCACTGGACCGCGCCGCGGCCGCCGAAGCGGGTCGGCGGGGCGGCGACGTAGTCGCCCTCCGCGCGGGTCACCAGGTCGATGGTGGAAGGCGACCAGCCCAGCCGGCGGACCAGGTCGGGGACCTTCGCGCCGGCGCCGGGCAGGACGAAGAACAGCATCCGCAGGTCCGGGGTGAGCGCCACCGGGCCGAGCGTCAGCTCCATCCGCTCCATCCGCGCCAGCGCCAGGAAGCCCGCGGTCTCCGGTACGTCGATGGCGTCGAAGGTGCGGCCGGTCGGCAGCAGGATCGAGGCCCGCGGCTGCTTCTGCCACATCCGCCGGACGGTGGTCGCGCTGCCCGTCGCGGAGGCCGCCCAGCCCTGCATCACCGGGTGCGCGCCCGGGGCCGCGCAGTCCGCGGCCCCGCAGGAGCAGAGCTCCTTGCCGTCCTCGGCCTCCAGCCAGGTGCCGGGGAACACGTCCCAGTGGCGTTCTTCCGCGTACCGCACGGCATGGTCCAGCAGCTGCTCGCCTCGCTGCTTGGGGATGGGCGCGGTCTCCGTGACTCCCATGGTCTCTTCCACGCACATCACAACTTCCGCCGTCACCTCGGGTTACGGGGAGGGCCCGAGCCGTGCCCGGAGCATCGATCCTGCAAGCGGGGCGCATCGATGCACTGGCGGGGGCGCGTAGGGGACGGTGACGCGGGTCAGGGGTAACGGGACTCCTGAAAGCGCGACAATCCCCGGCGAGTGGCAGCAAGAGCACCACGTTCCGGGCAAGTTCCGCATTCTCCGCCAATCAGCCGGGAAGTGTTCGTGAAGCACGATCACCCGCGGCCACAGGGGGTTTCTTCCATGGCAGCCAGGCCTCTCGTCGCCCGTCAGCCGAACGAACGGCTCCAGGCGCTCATCCAGGAAGCCGGGTGCTCCAACGCCGGGCTCGCGCGCCGAGTCAACATGACCGGCGCCGAGCACGGACTGGATCTCCGGTACGACAAAACCTCCGTCGCCCGATGGCTGCGGGGGCAGCAGCCCCGGGGGCGCGCTCCGGGCATCATCGCCGAGGCGCTCGGCCGCAAACTCGGCCGCACGGTCACCATCGACGAGATCGGCATGGCCAACGGCAAGAACCTCGCCTCCGGCGTGGGACTGCAGTTCTCGCCGACCGTGCCGGGCGCCATCGAGCAGGTCTGCGAGCTGTGGCGCAGCGACGTGGGCCGACGGGACTTCCTGTCCGGTTCGACCGTCGCCGCCTCGGCGCTGGTGGAGCCGAGCCGCGACTGGCTGATCACCGGCGCGGACGCGCAGGTGGCCCGGACCGCGGGGGCCCGGGTGGGGCTCTCCGACGTGGCGGCCGTCCGCGCCACCACCGACGCCCTCGTCGACCTCGACCACCGCTTCGGCAGCGGGCACGTCCGGCCGGTGGTCGTGCACTACCTCAACAGCGTGGTCTCGGGCCTGCTCGGCGGCTCCTACCGGGAGGGCGTGGGGCGCTCGCTGTTCGCGGCCGTCGCCCGGCTGACCGAGCTGGCCGGGTACATGGCCGTCGACACCGGCCAGCCGGGACTGGCGCAGCGGTACTACATCCAGGCGCTGCGGCTGGCCCAGGCGGCCGGCGACCGGGCGTACGGCGGGTACGTCCTGGCCGCGTCCATGAGCCACCTGGCCGCGGAGCTGGGCAACCCGCGCGAGATCGCGCAGCTCGCGCGGGCCGCGCAGGAGGGGGCGCGGGGGCAGGTCACCCCGCGGGTGCAGGCGATGTTCTTCGCGGCCGAGGCGCGGGGTCACGCGCTGCTGGGGGACGCGCGGGCCACGCAGGTGCTGGCCGGCCGGGCGGTCTCGGCGCTGGAGCGGGCGGAGCCGGAGTCGGGGGACGACCCGGTCTGGATCACCCACTTCGACCAGGCGTACCTGGCGGACGAGCTGGCCCACTGCCACCGGGACCTCGGGCAGTCCGAGGCGGCCGGGCGGCGGGCCGAGGAGGTGCTGCGGGAACTGCCGGCGGGCAAGGCGCGCAGACGGGCCATCGGCCTGCTGCTGCTGGCGGTGTCGCAGGTGCAGGCGCGGGAGGTGGAACAGGCGTGTGCGACGGGGACGCAGGCGGTGGAGCTGCTGTCCACGCTGCGCTCCAACCGGGGGGCGGAGTACCTGGAGGACTTCCGCCAGCGCCTGGACCCCTACCGCGAGGAACCCCCCGTCCGGGAGTTCACCGCCCGCCTCACCCTCCAGGCGGCCTGACAGCGCCCCCGGGCCGGGGCTCCGGCCCGGGGCGGTGGGCGGGCGGGAGGGGGCGCCAGGGGCTCCGCGGGGGTGATGGGACGTCAGTTCACCCGGGGGCCGTCCGCGCGCCTCCTTGAGTTCGATCATGGGCGCGTGGCAGGGGAGAGAGGCGACCCGGTAGCGTAAACCGACGATTCCGTAGGTCGAGAAGGAGTCCCGGTGACGCAGAGCGGACAGGGGGGCGAGCCGCAGTCCCCGTCGGGGCGGCCTGCCTACGAAGGCATCGTGCTGCCCGCCGACGGTTCGGGACCCTGGATCCCGGGCGCCCCCGAGGAGCGGGAGAGCGCCCCGGTCGGCGGCGCGCCCTGGGGCGGCTCCTGGGGCCCCGGACAGCCCCCCGGCGCCCCGCCGGCCGACGCCCCGGCCGCCCCGGGCACCGCCGCCTACGGCTACCCGAACCCGTACCCGGAGCAGCAGGCCTACCCGCCGTACGAGTCCTACGACCCGCACGCCTCGTACGACCCCGCCGGCCCGGCACCCCAGGACCCCTACGCGGGGTCCTACCCGCAGCCCGGCCCCGGCCCGGAGGGCGCGTACCCGAACCAGGCCCCGTACCCGGGCCAGGACCTCGGCCAGGACCCGTACCCGGGCCACGGCCAAGCTCCCGGTCACGCCCAGGACCCGTACCAGGGCCAGGGCCCGGGCCTCGGCCAGGACCCGTACCAGGGCCAGGACCCGTACCAGGGTCAGGGCCACGGCCGAGGTGCCTACCCCGGCCAGGACTCCTACCAGGGCTTCCCGCCCGGTGACCCGTACGGGCAGCAGCCGTACGCCGATCCCTTCGCCGCCCCGGCGGCGGGGACGGACGCCGAGGCCACCGCCTTCCTCCCGCCCGTGCCGGCCGATCCGGCGGCCGCGGCGACGCAGTACATCCCGCCTGTGCCCGGTGATCCGGCCGCGGCGGCCACGCAGTACATCCCGCCCGTGCCCGCCGATCCCGACGCGGCGGCGACCCAGTACATCCCGCCCGTGCCCGCCGATCCCGACGCGGCGGCCACGCAGTACATCCCGCCGGTGCCCGCGGAGCCGGGGCCGCCCGCGGAGTTCGACGGGCTGTTCCGGGCCGAGGGGGGAGGCGGCGCGGGGTACGGGTATCCGAACGACGCGCCGGGGTCGACGCAGCAGTTGCCCAAGATCGAGGAGCCGGGCGGGTTCCGGGGGCCCCAGCCGCAGCCTCAGTACCACCAGCCGCAGTACCACCAGGGGCCCCCGCCCCCGCATCCGTACGACCACGAGCCGGAGGGGCGGCGGGCCCCGGTGGGGCTGATCGCCGCGGGCGTGCTCGGGCTGGCCGTGGTCGGGCTCGGGGTCGGCGCGCTGATGGGCAGCGGGTCGGACAAGAGCAACGACCCGACCACCCTCTCCGACACCTCCAAGCCACCGGCCAGCGCCGAGGCCGAGAAGCCGGTGGACCCGGCCCGGGCCCAGGCGGTGCAGCTGGACAAGCTGCTCGAGGACAGCGGCGGCAGCCGTGACGCGGTGATCGCGGCGGTGGCCGACATCAAGAAGTGCGACGACCTGTCGCAGGCCTCCGAGGACCTGCACGACGCGGGCCGGCAGCGCGAGGAACTGGTCACCCGCCTCGACGAGTTGAAGATGGACCAGCTCCCGGACCACGACCGGCTGGCGAGCGCGCTGGCCAAGGCCTGGAAGTACTCCGCCTCGGCCGACAAGCACTACGCGGAGTGGGCCGACCAGGTCGACGGCAGCAAGAAGTACTGCAAGAACGGCAAGGCCCGCACCACCAGCCACGCCGCGGCCGGCAACAAGGCCAGCGGCCAGGCGACCCAGTACAAGGAGCAGGCCGCCGAGCTCTGGAACCGCATCGCGGCCAAGTACGACCTGACCAAGCGCGACCGCACCAAGCTGTAGCCGGGCCCGGGGCCGGGCAGAACAAGGACCGGGCCCGGGTCCGGGGCGAAGGCCGAGGCCCCGCCCCGGCGGTCAGTTCATCGCCGGGGCCAGCTCCAGCGTCCGGGTCATGTCCATCGCGCCCTCGCCCTCGGTGACCAGCCGGCCCTGCTGGACCTGCTGGAAGTGCACCCGGCCGTTGACGATCCGGGGGAAGCCGCCGACCGCCCGCATGTCCTGGTAGCGCCAGCTCAGGTCGGGGGTGAGGCCGCCGGTCTTGATCCCGTCGGACTTGTCGAGGGCGTTCGCGATCTTGCCCGGGGTGATCTCCTGGTCGCCGAGGGACTTCACGACCTCGGCGAAGACGGTGTAGGCGATCCAGGTGGTCTGCACCCCGACGTCGTCGGGGTCGATCCGGTCGTCGTCGAAGGCCCGCTCGGCGATCACCTTGCGCATCGGGGCCCACAGCGGGTCCGAGGACACGGGGTACCAGCTGGTGACGTACGCGCCCTCGAAGGGGCCGTCCTTGCCGCCGGTCCGGTTGACCAGGCCCTGGCTGACGCTGCCGAGCACGGAGGAGATCCGCACCTTCTGGTCCTCGGTCTCCACGCGCCGGAAGGAGTCGAAGAAGGTCTCGGTGCGGTCGCCGAGGACGGCGGTGACGCAGCCCTTGGCGGCCTTGGCGCGGGCCGCTTCGGTGCCGATCCGGGCCGGCAGCCGCGGGTCCGCCCCGGCGTCCTCCAGGGCCTCCAGGGCCTGGGCGCTGTAGTCGGTGGCGTCCTCGGCGGCCAGGATGTCGCTGACCTCCTCGCGGCTGCCGGACTTCAGGCCGGCGTTGAGCAGGATCGGCATGGTGTCGCCGGGGAGGGTGTCGGGCCGGACCAGGGAGACCTTGTCGCACTGGTGGGCCAGCTGCCGTCCGGTGCCGGCGAGCAGCACCGGCTGGCCGCCGTTGACCGGGTACGACAGGGTGCTCTGGAACTCCTCGGAGGAGACGCCGAACCCGCCGATGAAGGGGATGCCGGCGGCCTCGAGGGGGGCCATGAAGGCGCGGCCGTGCTGGCTGTAGGAGCCGACCACGGCCACGACGTGGTCGTCCACCGCCCGGCGGGCGCAGTTCGCGGCGCCGGTGGGGGTGTTGTGCTCGTTGCAGGTGACGACTTCGATCTTGCGGCCGTCGAGGCCGCCGTCGGCGTTGAGCGCCCGGCCGAAGGCGACGGCCATGGCGGGCATGCCGGGCATGTTGGTCGCCTTGGTGCCGACCGGCGCCCAGGTCATCACCTTCAGGGGCTCCCCGGATCCCCCCGCGTCCCCGGGGAGCACCCCGCAGCCGGTGAGGAGGGACGCGGCAGCCGCCGTGCACAGTGCGGCACTCGCCGCGGCGGTGAAGGGGCTGGGTCGTGCCGTGCGTCGCCTACCGGTCATGTGCATGCACACTTCCGCCCCAGGGGTAACGACGGTGTGATGTCCACTCAACGTTCGGTGACATCCCGGTGAACTACGGGGGTGTAAAGATCGCTCCCGGGAGGGAACGTACGATCGATAACCGTGACATCCGTCCCAGGTTCGAAGAACCCTTCCCGACGCGGCCGCCGCTCCTCCACCATGGGCGGCATGCCGCTGAACGACATGCCCTGGTGGCGCTGGCGCAGCAACGTGCGCTCGGCGCTGCACATGCTCTCCGACCCGTCCTTCCAGGAGGAGTGCTGGCTGAGGGGCCGGGAGGGCTACGGAGACGTCACCGACGCCGTCTACCGGCTCGTCGAGGACACCTGGCTCGACAGCTGGTCCGCCGAGAAGTACGTCGGCACGATCTTCCGGGACTCCCAGGAGGCCGCCCTCGTCGACGTCGCCGTCCTGCGGGTGCTGCGCATCCTGCACCAGGTCGGGCCGGACGCCCTGGTCTCCGCCTACCTCGAGCACCACGGCTGGCCCGAGGCGGTGCGCGCGGCCCGCGAGGCGCACGTCCGGCTGGCGACGAACGACGGCGAGGACCCGGACGCCCCGCCGGCCACCCTGGAAGTGCTGCGGATCATGACGCGGACGGCGTAGCCGGGGCCCCGCCCGCACTAGTCTTGTGCGGCATGAGCGATCCGAAGAGCGCCTCCGCGACGGAGCAGCCCGAGCAGTACGTCCTGACCGTCTCGTGTCCGGACAAGCAGGGCATCGTGCACGCCGTGTCGAGTTACCTGTTCATGACCGGCTGCAACATCGAGGACAGCCAGCAGTTCGGCGACCGTGAGACCGGCCTCTTCTTCATGCGCGTGCACTTCTCGGCCGAGGCGCCGGTGACGGTGGAGAAGCTGCGGGCGAGCTTCGCGGCCATCGGGGACACCTTCCGGATGGACTGGCAGATCCACCGCGCCGACGAGCGGATGCGGATCGTCCTGATGGTGTCCAAGTTCGGCCACTGCCTCAACGACCTGCTCTTCCGCTCCCGGATCGGCGCGCTGCCGGTCGAGATCGCGGCCGTGGTCTCCAACCACACCGACTTCGCCGAGCTGGCCGGCTCGTACGACGTCCCCTTCCACCACATCCCCGTCACCAAGGACAACAAGGCGGCGGCGGAGGCGCAGCTGCTGGAGCTGGTGCGCGCCGAGGGCGTGGAGCTGGTCGTGCTCGCCCGCTACATGCAGGTCCTCTCGGACGACCTGTGCAAGGCGCTGAGCGGCCGGATCATCAACATCCACCACTCCTTCCTGCCGAGCTTCAAGGGCGCCAAGCCCTACCACCAGGCGCACGCGCGCGGGGTGAAGCTGATCGGTGCCACCGCCCACTACGTCACGGCCGACCTCGACGAGGGCCCGATCATCGAGCAGGAGGTCGAGCGGGTCGGTCACGACGTCACCCCCGACCAGCTGGTGGCGATCGGGCGGGACGTGGAGTGCCAGGCGCTGGCCCGTGCGGTCAAGTGGCACAGCGAGCACCGGGTGCTGCTCAACGGCAGCCGCACCGTCGTCTTCGCGTAGGGACTCCTCAGCCGGAGTGCCGGAACCGGTTCCGGTACTCCGTCGGGGTGGTGTTCAGCTTCCGCCGGAAGGCCCTGATGAGGGTGTCGACGGTACCGAACCCGCAGGTCGTGGCCACCCGGTCGAGGGTGTCGTCGGTGGTCTCCAGCCGGTTGCGGGCCACCTCCACCCGGGCCGACTCGATGTACGCGGCCGGGGTGCTGCCCACCTCCGTCTTGAAGACCCGGGTCAGCTGCCGCTCGCTCATGTGCGCGTACTCGGCGAGGGAGGCGAGGGTGAGCTTCCCGCCGAGGTGCTGTGCGACGTGGTGGCGCAGGTCCTCCATGCGGCGGGTGGTGGCCACCGCCTCGGTGGGGACGCTGAACTGGCTCTGGCCGCTGGGGCGCTTGAGGTACATGACCATCTGGCGGGCCACCCGCAGCGCCATCGCCTCGCCGAAGTCCTCCGCGACCAGGGCCAGTGACAGGTCCAGGCAGGCGGTGATCCCCGCGCCGGTCCACACCTTGCCGTCGCGGATGAAGATCGGGTCGGCGTCCACCTCGACGGCCGGATGGTCGGCGGCCAGCTGCTGGGCCGTGGACCAGTGGGTGGTGGCGCGCTTGCCGTCGAGCAGGCCGGCCGCCGCGAGCAGGTGCGCCCCGACGCAGACCGACGCCACGCGCTGGGAGACCCCGGCCAGTTCACCGACCCAGCGGACGATCCCGGGGTCGGTGACGGCGTGCACGACGCGGTCCTCGTCGACCTCCACCGAGCCGGGCACGAGCAGGGTGTCGATGCTGCGCCGGGCCGCGTCCCGGAAGGTGACGTCGGGCAGGATGCGGACCCCGGCCGAGGTGGTGACCGGATCCATGGTCTCGGCGGCGAGCATCACCTGGTAGCCGTCGGCCTGGCCGGTCTCGCGCTGGAGCAGGGCGAAGACCTCGGGCGGGCCGGTGACGTCGAGGAGGTCCACCCCCTCGAAGAGCAGCACGACGATCAGGCGGTTCAGGCTCACGGGGCGCATCCGATCGGTCCGGGGCGGGTGTCGGGATCTGCAAGTTACATGACATTGCCGCCAGTCGGGGGCGCTCGTAGCGTGGAACTGCGCCGCTTCCCGCGCACCACTTCCTCGCACCGAAAGACGGTTTCGCCATGCCTTCCACCACCCTGCGCGAGCTCTCCGGCCTCGACCAGACCCCGGCCGCCCTCGCCTCGTCCACGGTGATCCTGGTGGACTACCAGAACACCTACACGCAGGGCGTGATGGAGCTGGACGGCTGGCAGGCCGCGCTCGACGCCGCCGTGCGGCTGGTCGCCCGGGCCCGCGAGGCCGGCGCCACGGTCATCCACGTCATCAACGACGGCGGTGAGGGCGGCGCGTACGACATCCGCCAGGAGATCGGCAGCATCCACCCGGCCGTCGCCCCGGTCGACGGCGAGGAGGTCGTGGTGAAGACCACCCCGAACGCCTTCAACGCCACCAACCTCGGCGAGCTGGTCGACAAGGCGGGCAACGAGACCGTGGTGATCGCGGGCTTCATGACCCACATGTGCGTGCAGTACACCGCGCACGGCGCGTTCCTGCGCGGCAACGCGCCGACCGTCGTGGCCGACGCCTCCGCCACCCGCGCGCTGCCCGCGCTCGGCGCCGAGGTGCCCGCCGCGCAGGTGCACGCCGGTGCGCTGGCGGTCATCGAGGACCTGTGGGGCGTGGTCGTCCCGTCCGTGGACCAGCTGGGCTGAGGAGCCGACGATGCGAACGACCCGTAACCGTGCCGGGGCGGCGTCCCTGGCGGCCGCGCTGACGGCGCTGGCGCTGCTGGCGACCGGCTGCTCCGAGGGGGAGTCGGGCAAGGAGAAGGCCGCGGCCTCCGCCGCGGCGCCGACGCCGGCCCAGGCTCAGGCCCAGGCCGCCGTGGACGTCTCGAAGACCACCACGCTCCGCAAGCTCAACGGGCTGCCGGACACCCCGGCGAAGCTGGCCCACTCGACGCTGATCATGGTCGACTACCAGAACACCTACACCCGCGGTGTGATGGAGCTGACCGGTTGGCAGCAGGCCCTGGACGAGGCGGCGAAGCTGCTGGCCGCCACCCGCAAGGCCGGCGGCAAGGTCATCCACGTCGTCAACGACGGCGGGAAGGGCACCCCGTACGACGTCACCGCGGAGATCGGCAAGATCCACCCGAAGGTCGCGCCGATCAAGGGCGAGCCGGTGGTGGTGAAGACCAAGCCGAACGGCTTCGTCGGCACCGACCTCGGCAAGCGCGTGGACGAGGCGGGCAACAAGGACGTCATCATCGCCGGGTTCATGACGAACATGTGCGTCACCTTCACCACCGAGGGCGCGTTCCTGCGCGGCAACCGGCCGACCGTGGTGGCCGCCGCCTCCGCGACCCGTCCGTTGCCGACCCCGGTCGGCAACGTCTCGGCCGAGCAGGTGCACCGGGGCGCCCTGGCCACGATCGGAGACCTGTACGGCGTGGTCGTACCGGATGCCGACGCGCTGAGCTGACGACCCGTCACCCACACACCCCGCCCGCCGCGAACGCCGCGGTGGCCGGGGTGGTCGGCATGGGTAAATTCGTCCGTTTATAGGGGGTTATGGAGTCGTTAATTCCGTTCGCGAAACATGTACGCGTCTTAAACATTTATGAAAAATGGCTAGGAATCGCATGCCTTCTGAGGTTTGATCCTCTGGAATCCGAGGGCTCCCGCCGCCGAGGTGTGGCCGGGGAGCCGTCGACCGAATCCAACATGCAGGGGAATGAACACAGTTGAGCAGCCGAAGAGAGTTCATGGGGACCACCGCCGCGGTCGTGGGCGCGGCCGCCGTACTCGGTGCCGCGACGGACGCGTTCGCGGAGGAGGTTCCCGGCACCGACGCCTCCGTGGTCGTCGACGAGAAGACCGCGCGTGACTCCATACGCGCCGTCAACGCGGCCATGCGCACCAACTACGCCGACCTCAAGACCAAGCTCATCAAGGAGCTCGGTCCAGTGGTCATCGTCCAGAACAACGCCATCGGCGGCCGGTTCCGCCTCGTGAACAAGGGCGTCGTGGTCGAGACCGTCGACCCGGTCCCCGAGGTGTTCGAGCTGGCCAAGTCGATCGCCCACGTCCCGCTGGGCATCTACTCCACCGCCGCCTCGTACTTGAGCGACCGGATCCCCAACGTCGCCAACGCGGCCCGGATCGACGCCCACGACCTCGACATGGTCTCCGTCGAGGGCCCCGCCTCGACCGCCTGGATCGTGCCGCTGCAGGCCTTCCGGGACAAGCTCCGCGAGGCCAAGACGCGGCTGCCGCGGGCCAACCTGCCCGAGGACCTTCAGAAGTCCTGCGACACGATCCTCACCGAGGGCATCGCCTTCATCAACAACGCGGTGAGCACCCAGCGGTTCGACATCCCCACCTTCCAGGAGTTCTCCAAGAAGGTGTACCCGTCGGTCCGGGTCAACATGAAGCACTCCTCGGCCGCGCAGATCAGCGGCGTCGGCGGCCTCATGAAGCGCTGGCGCACGCAGCTCGGCGAGGCGGCCTGGAGTGACCTGTACGTGGTCGTGCTGTCGATCTGGACGACCTCCGAGCTCAACCAGGCGTCCATCATCATCAAGCAGCACATGAACCAGGCGAAGGTGGCCTCCCACCTGGTCGACCTGCCGACCGCCGAGTCCCCCTCCGACCCGGTCGCCGTGGCCCTCGACAACCTCGCCCGGATCGTCCAGGACAACATCGCCGCCGAGATGGTCTTCGCCGCGGACCTCCGGGTGGCCGACGCGCTCAAGGGCAAGGAGGACCTGCTGTCCCAGGAGATCCTGGTCCAGCTCGGCGGCGGCCCGAAGCCCGCCACCGCCGCGGTCTTCGGTGCCACCGGCGCCCGCAAGGGTGCCTGCCCGGTCTCCCACACCCTGCAGGTCTGACCGCGCGCCGGCCCCCGCGGACGGTCCACACCGTGCCGTCCGCGGGGGCCGCGCCCTCCCAGGGGGAAGGCAACCTTGTCCGCACGCACCTCCCGGGCCCCGCAGTTGTGGGCCCTCCTCGGTCTGGCCCTGCTCGCGGCGAACCTGCGCGCAGCGATCACCTCCGTCCCGCCCCTCCTCGGCGCCCTCCAGGACGTCTTAGGCCTGTCCGGGGCGCAGGTCGGCATCCTGACCACGCTCCCCGTGCTGTGCCTGGGGGCCTTCGCCGCGGTCGCACCGGCGGTCGCGCACCGGATCGGCACCGAGGCGGCCGTGGCCCTCGCGCTCGCCGTCCTCACCCTGGGCGTCGCGCTGCGGGCCGTGCCCGTACCGCTGTGCCTGTTCGCCGGCACGGTGCTGGCCGGCGCCGGCATCGCGGTCGGCAACGTCCTCGTGCCCGCCGTCGTCAAGCGGCACTTCCCGGCCAGGACCGGCGCCGCCACCGGGATCGCCATGACCCTGATGGCGGGCAGCGGGGCCCTGGCCGCGGCGCTCGCCGTGCCCGTCCACGACGCCGCCGGCTGGCGGCCCGCGCTCGCGCTGTGGGCCCTCCCTGCGCTGCCGGCCGTCCTGGTCTGGCGGCGGCTCGCCCGGCGGGCCCGCAGGGCCGGCGCGGCGGTCCGCGCCGTCCCGGCGGAGCGCGGGCGGTCGCTGCTGGCGGCACCGCTGGCCTGGGCCGTCGCCGGTTTCCTCGGCGTGGTGTCGCTGATGTTCTACGTCCTGGTGTCCTGGCTGCCGGCGGTCATGCGGGACAGCGGCTACGGCGCCGCCGAGGCCGGACTGATGATGTCGGTGATGCTGGCCATCGGCATCCCGCTCGGCTTCGTCGTCCCGGTCGTGGCGGCCCGGCTGTCCGACCAGCGGCCCCTGGTCGCGGGGATCGCGGCCCTGAAGGTCACCGGCATGGCGGGGCTGCTGCTGGACCCGGGCTCGGCCTGGGTCTGGGTCGTGGTCCTCGGGGTCGCCACCGGCAGCGCCTTCCCGCTGGCCATCACGCTGCTGGGGCTCCGGTCGCCGGACCCGGTGACCGCGGCGCGGCTCTCCGGGCTCGCGCAGACCTTCGGCTACCTGGTGGCGGGTACCGGGCCGGTCGCCATCGGCATGCTCCACGACGCCACCGGCGACTGGGACCGGCCGCTGCTGGTCCTGATGGCGCTGGCGGTACCGGGCACCTGGTGCGGGCTCCGGGCCGCCCGGCCGGGGTACGTCGGGACCGGCCGGCCCCGGACGCCGGTGGCGCAGGCCGTCCCGGTGGTGCCGGGGCCCCGCTCCGGGGGCGGCCGGACGCCCACCCCCGTGGGGAGCCCGGAGCGCGGCGCCGGCGTCAGGCCTTCGAGCCGCTCCTGATCCTGGTCCGCTCGTCCGTCCCGGGGATCTTGCCGGTGGCGATGGCGAAACGGTTCCAGGTGTTGATCGCGCAGATCGCGGCGATCACCTGCGAGAGGCCTTCGGGGCCGAAGACCTCCAGGCCCTGCCGGTAGAGCGCGTCCGGCACGCCCGCCTCCGAGATCTTCGTGACGGCCTCGGCCAGGGCGAGGGCGGTCTGCTCCTCCTCGGAGAAGAAGTTCCGGGCCTCCCGCCACACCGTGACCAGGTGCAGCCGCTCCTCGCTCTCGCCGGCCTTGCGGGCGTCCGTGGTGTGCATGTGCACGCAGTACGCGCAGCCGTTGAGCTGCGAGCAGCGGATCTGGATCAGCTCCACCAGCGCCGGGTCCAGTCCGGTGCGGGCCGCGGCGTCGAAGCCGATCTGGGCCCGGTAGACCTTGGGGGCCCATTCGGCCAGGTCGAAGCGGGTCTCGTGGGGGGAGTCGGGGGTGGTGGCCCGGGTCGGGTCGGTGTGCGTCGTCATACGGACCAATCTAGGAAGCCGATCGACCCGTTGTAGGGTGCATTTCCATGGCGGATTCATGGGTCAATTCGGCGGAGCGCACCGGCGCCGACCTGCATCTGGAGCTGCCGGCCGAGGGGCCACGGCGGGCCGCACTGGCCGAGGCGCTGCGGGCCGCGGTGCGGGACGGCCGGCTGCCCCCGGGCGTCCGGCTGCCGCCGTACCGCTCGCTCGCGGCGGATCTGGGGCTGGCCCGGAACACCGTCGCCGACGCGTACGCCGAGCTGGTCGCGGAGGGCTGGCTGACCGCCCGGCAGGGCTCCGGCACCCGGGTCGCCGAGCGGGCCGCGGCGCCTGCTCCGGGCCGCCGGCCCAAGCCCGGGCCGGCGGTCCCGGCGGGCCCCCTGCACGCGTTGCAGCAGGGCCAGCCGGACGCCGGGTCCTTCCCGCGCACGGCCTGGCTGGCCGCCACCCGCAAGGCGCTGCTGGCCGCCCCCAACGACGCCTTCGGGCCCGGCCACGGGCAGGGCCGGCCGGAGCTGCGGGCCGCCCTGGCCGAGTACCTGGGCCGGGCCCGGGGCGTCCGCACCGACCCGTCCCGGATCGTGGTCTGCGCGGGCTTCGGGCACGGCATGCGGCTGCTGTACGAGGGGCGGGTGCTGCGGGGGCCGCTCGGCGTGGAGGAGTACGGGCTGCCGTACCACCTGGACGTGCTGCACGCGGCGAAGGTGACGACCGTGCCGCTGCCGATCGACGAACGGGGCGCCCGGACCGACGACTTGCGCGAGCTGCCGGCCGTGCGGGAGGTGCTGCTGACCCCCGCGCACCAGTTCCCGACCGGCGGGCCGCTGCACCCGGACCGCCGGTCGGCGGCCGTGGACTGGGCCCGGGGTGCGCCCGGCCGGCTTGTCCTGGAGGACGACTACGACGGGGAGTTCCGGTACGACCGGCAGCCGGTGGGTGCGCTCCAGGGGCTGGACCCCGACCGGGTGGTCTACCTGGGCTCGGTCAGCAAGAGCCTGTCGCCGGGGCTGCGGCTGGGCTGGATGGTGCTGCCGGAGGAGCTGGTCGAGCCGGTGCTGGCGGTGAAGGGGCGGCGCGAGCTGTGGGTGAGCGTGCCGGACCAGCTGTCCTTGGCGGAGTTCATCACGGGCGGGGGCTACGACCGGCACCTGCGGAAGATGCGGCAGCGGTACCGGGCCCGTCGTGACCAGTTGACGGCGGTGCTGGCCGAGCACGCGCCGCACATCGGCATCACGGGGGTCGCGGCCGGGCTGCACGCGGTCCTCCGGCTGCCCCCCGGCACCGAGCGCTCGGCCCTCAAGGCCGCCGCCTGGCACGGCGTGGGCCTGGACGGCCTGTCCTTCTTCCGCCACCCCGCCGCCACCGCCCCCTCGGCGGACGGCCTGGTGATCGGCTACGCCACACCCCCCGACAGCGCCTACCCCGCCGCCCTCTCCGCCCTCACCCGAATCCTCCCCCCACCGCCATAGCCCCCGGGCCGGGGCCGCCCCCCGGCGTCCCCTTACCAGCTCCGCTGGGCGTACCTCCCAGAGCGGTAGCCGGGCCTTTCAGCCCCGCCGGCGCTTGAGGCGACCGTCGCGCAGCGGCGGTGCGGGGTTCGGGGCGGAGCCCCGCTGTCCCCCGTACCAGCCTCGCCGGCGTTTGAGGCGCGGGGGATCCGGGGGCGGTGCCCACCGGTTTCGGGAAGGGGCGGGGTGGGGTCTGGCTCCGCGCAGCGGCCGGGCGCGGGCCCGGACCCCCCCGCACAA